>JAEPQQ010000029.1:0-5714 GCA_017640445.1 Bacteroidia bacterium
CCAGCGCGACCAAAATACTCGAACTTCTTTCTCGCAGGCACTTCAATAAATTCCGTTTTTAGGGCATCGACTCTTCCCAGATACGTTCCTGTAGTTTTGTCTGTTACATCGGCCTTCACTTTGTAACTTCTTAAATGGACCTTGATATCCTGCTCTCGGTATTTCGTTTTGACCTTGTAGTTTCCACCGGCCTCTATCCGCAATGGTCGCACAACATCGAGCTTCTCGCCAAACCACCCCATTCCCAATTGGCCCTCCACACCTACCGGATCGCTCAGCTTCATGTCGGCACGAAGCGTTGCCAAACCTCCCGGAACTCCTTTGTGGTATTTTAATTGGTTTGACATCGAACCTTCATAGTCGAAATACACCAGGTCAATGTATGAAGAGGCGATGCGATCTGCACTATCCTCCAGTACGTAATAAGCAACGCCTTGAGCCTTACATAACGAGGCACACAGGCTCAACCAGACGAACGTTGTTAGAAAAATGTGTTTCATAATAGAAGTACTTAATACGTTGGCTATCGAGTAACCAACACGTTTTTGTAAACGGTTTCAGTTTGGGTGACCAGTTGAACGGTATAAAGGCCTGGAGCAACATCTCTGAGGTCGATAGTCTTAACATCTTGAGACCTAATATCGAGTAGCTTTTTGCCTGTTTGGTCAACAACGCATACCTGAAAGAACCTCTGCTCTGCTTTTATATGAATAAGGCCGTTTCCGGGGTTTGGGAACAACACTATATCGTTATTTCCACTTGGTTCTCCAACTGATGCCTGACCGGGGTCGAAATCCCAACGTGCAACGAACAAATCCTTGTCCCCACCATGTTGCCATCCATCGGGGTCGGTGCTAAGAATAAACTCTTGTTCTCCTGGATCAAAGTCTACGTCTTTTTGAAAGGTCCCATACGCATACAAAGCACCATTTACTACCTCAATACCCACAGCTTCTTCCACCGAATTGTCGGCCAGTTTTGCCGCGGTGTCATCCACCAGGAAAACGGACTCATAGTTTCCATTTAGGTCGTATTGGCCAACAAACAATGCAATTGAACCATCTTCGCTATGGATGTTAACGGTGTCGTTCGATGGGTCGAAGTCTCCTATACCAACCAGAGAGCCCGTTAGGTATATGTGTTTATCATCGAGAGCCAAATGACGTACTTCCACGTCTTTGTTAAACCCTGCTTTCGATGCTTCGCCACCCAGTTGTTTTACCCATTGCAGGCTTCCGTTGCTCGAGTATTTTAAAACAAAGCCATCCGGGCTGGGTGCTGATTGGTCAGCGGTGAGGACGACCTTTCCGGGGTTGTCATCGGGATCAAAATCTGCCGTGTATCGAAAGCTACCAGCCACAATTATCTCGTTTTGGCTGGTTACCCCAACACCATTTGCACCATCCCAGGAAGGAACGTTTCCCTGAATATCGCCAAACCGCTTCTGCCAGTTCAGACTAAAGTCGGCCTTGTACGAAGCCACAAAGGCGTCTATGGAGCGATGACTGGTGTCAAGCGCCTCATTCGGGCCCAGATCAAAGTCAACCACCTCGTCCAGTGTTCCTACCAGAATAATGTTGCCGTTCTGATCAACTGTTATATCGTTGATGTTTGAGTTGAAGTTTGCTTTACCACTTCCTGCATTCACCAGTTTTCCAGTACCATCAACCTCAACAAGAAAAAAACCATTAACCATTTTGATCGTACCTTTTCCGTCTACAGTTACACTTGTATCACCGCTGTTCTTTCCTGCAATAAGCAGGTTTCCATTGGTTTGCTCGGTAACGTGATAGGGGATTCCTGGAAAAGGAAGAGCCAAAACCCATTGAAAGCTGCCGGAGGCATCGAACTTCTGAATGTACATGCTTCCTAGCGGTGATGCCTGAACTTCTTTCTTTCCGGTACCCGGGTCAAAGTCCAATTTGCCTGAATAGCGTCCAAGACTAAAAACCTCCCCACTTTTGTTCATATAAGCATTCCAAACGTAGTGTTTAAAGTCGGCCGGATCGGCTGCATCAATGGTCCATATCAGTTTGGCCGAAAGGTCGTATACCGATATAAACGAATGGTCCGAGTCAAAACCCGCCTTCTGACCCTTTACATCCAGGTTAACCCCTTTGATGCCTCGCCCCGAGATAACAAAGCGGTCCTTTCCGTTTGTTGAGAAGCCCGTTGCCCCTTCTCTCACGTTGTCGGGGTGAGTAAAACTATACGCCCAGTTGAGTTCTTGAGCGAGCAGTGTCTGTGATAGAAAAAAACTAAAAGCCAGACCAATGAGTAGCCGTAGATGTTTCATGTCAATTGTTTTGTCAATTGGAATGAAACAAAGAACCATTGTTCACAGAGCTGTTTCAATACGACATATGCAGTATATTTTGGTTGCTCTCAACAAGCTTCATGCTACAGTAGCAGGGCCCTTGTAGACCGACGGTTTTGGTCTCGATAAAAAAATTTGTTCTTTTTTGTAACGTTTTGGTACCTGTCCATACTAATAGCTATGTAAGCAACTCAAAACTTGAAATCGCAAGAAACACTTTTTCTCTCCCTTCTGGATGATCATGTTGGTATGATCAACAAGCTCTCCAGAATGTACACCAACTCGGAGGAGGATCAACAGGACCTGGTGCAGGAAATCATATACCAGGTTTGGCGTTCTTTTTCTCAGTTTAGAGGGGAAAGCAAAATCGGAACGTGGATATACCGTGTTGGTTTGAACACTGCCTTGTTGCATGTTCAGAAGCAAAAAAAACGGGTGGATACGGTCGAAATCAAGGATCAAATGCACGTCTCAGAGAAGGGAAACACCAATCTGGAACAAGAACAATTTGACGCCTTCTACCGAGAGGTAAAAAAGCTCTCCAAAATGGAAAGGGCGGTCATCTTTTTGTTTATGGAAGGT
The DNA here is from genome assembly GCA_017640445.1 of Bacteroidia bacterium. Lineage (GTDB taxonomy): Bacteria > Bacteroidota > Bacteroidia > NS11-12g > UBA9320 > UBA987. Next base: position 2,900 of record JAEPQQ010000029.1, read on the forward strand.
CAATCGCACCAGGAAATCGGTGAAAATCTGGGAATTACTGAGGCCAATGCCCGGGTTCGTTTACATCGAATTAAAAACAAATTAAAGTCAAACCTTAAAGGCGAAACTCATGGATCTTGACCAACTTAAAGCAAATTGGGGCAACCAGCCAGGCAGCACAATTAAACTGCCAAAGCGTTTGAAAGATATCAAACGGATGAAAAACCCATTGGAAAAAATTAAACGAACCATGTTTATGGAAGTGTTGGTTGGTTTGATGGCGTGCCTTCTGATCATCGCCGTAAACAAAGACAGTACATTCTCCTCTTCGGCCCTAACCATAATGCTGGTGTTTGCCTTAGCCATGGTAGCTATGTTTATTGGCTATGGTGTTCTTATCTATCGCTTTCTTAGAACCACCAGCCGATTGGACCTAAGTGTTAAAGAAAGTTTACAAAAATTTATTCACGACTTTCAACGTGGCATTCGGTTATACAAAGTGTTTAACATTGCCTTACTACCCTTGGGTATAGTGGGTGGTATTGCCTCATCAGGTGGTGGGTTCTTCGATCGACTGGTTGAAGGTTTCCAAATGGGCAGCTTGACCACCGGTAACTACCTCTTCCTGATTTTTAACGTCCTTTTATTCCTGTTGCTTGCCGTTCTTATCGATTGGTACGTCAACAGAACATACCAACGTTATCTGGACCAACTTGAGTCTGAAATTGAAGAGTTCTACCTGAACTAAAAACTCCTTAATCAACATATAAAATGAAACATTTCTACCTGCTTTTAGTGCTGGTTGCGCTAGTCCTATGCGCCAGCGTTCCTGCCAAAAAAAAATACAAACACGTGATAACGGACGAAAACCGGTCGTTGCCTGAGATGACATCAAGGTCGGGTTACACAGTGTTTTACTGCTGGGCCGACTGGTGTGGCCCCTGTTTACGATCAATGAAATCGACGCTCATCGAAACAAAACGTCTTACCGACTCACTTGGGCTATCCATTTCTTACGCTTCCATTTTGTATGCGCCGCGTGTTTCGAACAATACCAAAAACCTCATGGCAAACGCCTACCAGCACGGGATTGAGGTTTTTAAGACAGGTTCTGCGAATGCGCTAACGCAAAAGCTTCAAATCAACTCCGACTTTAAATCGTACGAAGGCTTTAACAAAGGTTTTGCCGTTCCACGAGTGCTCCTCATTGACAGTGCAGGCAATATGGTTACAGATCACTTCAAACTAAACTATAGCCGTCATCACTTCATGGACTACTTGCATAAGACCTTCCCTAACGCATTTGACACAACCAACCAGACAAACCCAAAACAACATTTAAAACTCACTAAAGAAAATTAATATGAAAACGACTTTTAGTACAACACGACTTATCTGGGCACTGGCCATCCTGCTTTCCTGTACGAGTACAAGCTCTGTTCTGGCTCAAGGCATCATTCGCCAAACTACCCAGTCGCTCAATTCCGAGTTACCTGTTGGGTGTGGATCACATCATTTGATGAAGCACATTGATCGTGAACTTCCAGGTTTCATGGAGTCTTCCAACCAATGGCTCCAGTCGGCTTCAAACTCGTTCCAAAAGCATGGAAAGGCGAAAGAACTAAAAACCGTGGAGGTAGTTTTCCATGTGGTTTACGAAGACGAAAAAGAAAACCTTAGCGACTCTGTAATCCAACATCAATTGGACATTCTGAACAAAGCTTTTCGGGGTGACCTCGTTACTAACGACAATCTTCGACCCGAATTCCACGAGCTGGTTGGTGATAGCCGAATCGAATTTAAACTTGCTCAATTTGACCCGAATGGAAACCCGACGAGCGGAATTACCCGAACGAACACGTCCATCGCCAACTTTGGAGGCATTTTACCCTATAGTGCAAACCAAAGAGCAGAAATAGATGCCTGGGTGGAAGACAGTCTAATGCCCAATCTTTCTCGAATCATGTCTACACAAAATGGAGGAATCGATGCTTGGGACACCAAACGGTATCTCAATATTTGGATCGGAGACTTAAGTGTATTCGAACCTAAGATCAACAATTTTGAGGAAGTTCTTCTAGTTGGTTTGGCCACCTCTCCGGCGGGCCATGAGAACTTCAAAAACGAGCCTGCCCTTGAACAAATTCTCCAACATCTTTCTCAGGGCGTTTTGATGCAGTACAATGCCATTGGACCCGAAAACCCATCAAAATTCGAAGGCGTTTACTCACAGCTCAACGACCTGGTTACAAACGGACTCATTCTGGTACATGAAGTGGGTCATTACCTTGGCTTGCGCCATATCTGGGGTGATGGTGATTGCCATCAAGACGACTTTATAGACGACACACCCAAGTCCAACACGTCGAGTCAGTTTAACTGTGTCAAAACAAGAAATACCTGCATAGACACAATTCTCGGTAAAGATCTTCCCGACATGGTTGAGAACTTCATGGATTACTCAAACGGGCAGTGCCAAAATTCTTTTACTAATGGCCAAATTCACATTATGCGATCGGTTTTGGAGAACCATCGAAGTCAATTGGTTTCCACCCATAAAACGCCCGAACTTATTGAGTTGCTGGCTGTTCCTAACCCAACCACCGGAAAATGCACCATTGAGCTACCCGAGGCTTCTAATCACGTCTGGTATACGATTCGCGATTCAAAGGGTTCCATTGTGGCGAAAGGTGAGAGGAGTGCTGTAACACAGCTTCAATTAGAGCTTAATGCTCAGCCCGGGTTATACATTGTAACGCTTACAACAGATCACCATCGGTTTGTTGGCAAGGTCCTGAAACGGTAAGAAAACATGGCCTTCTTGGTAAAATTAGCT
>JAEPQQ010000029.1:5724-40612 GCA_017640445.1 Bacteroidia bacterium
TACACCATGTTATCCAAGCTAAGCTTTCCAACTTTTAGTTTCATTGTTTTTGCAATTACCGTAATCACCACGCTCGGAATATCATCGTGTTGTTGCGAAGAGATTCCGCCTGTGCCCATTGAGATAACATGTGACTCTACTGCAGACTTTGTCCCGCTTAAACAAAAAACATACGACATGTTTCACACACCCGACTCCATGGTGTTTCGTTATAAACATTCGGGTGAGGTTATTTATGTTCTGGACAGTATGACAGAGGACTCTATCATTTTGAACAGATGCGATACCTTGTTAACGTCACTGATTCAAACAGCCTTCTACTCAACATCGTCGGCCCTTCCGGCGCCAAGAAGTGTCCGACTGTCTGCATTTAAACAGTTTGACCTTCATACGGAACACAGAGATGTGTTTTCCATTTCGTGTGACAGCTTCCATTTACAGGCCCCCGTAGAAAGCTTTCGTCCCGGAATCAAACACGATCATATTGATTACCGAGATACACTTGACACGTGGTACTTAACCAATCTTAGTAAAATTTATATCCTCAGGACACCCAAGTATATACCAAACCAGGTTCACACAGTTTTCTATTCTCTTAAGAGTGGACTTATGGCCATACACGGAGGGCCCGATGAGTATGACGGGTTTACCCGTATTCGCTAGTCTATCGCTGGTACGTGCCGTCTGGTAGTACGGTTGTTTCACTTCGCTCAAATATTCATCGCCCGAATTGTATCACTCATCATCTCGAATGTTGGGTTCATCACTTTATCGTTGTTGCAACACCTGGGCCCATTCCATCTTTGCCCTCATCAATACAACAACAACATATTAATTCAATGAAACGACTATCGACCTTAAGTACCGCAATTGCCCTTTTTCTTTCCTGTATAAGTTTCTCGGCAACAGCGCAAATGAACACGTTCTGGGCAGATACGCTAAACAAAACCTTCTCTGAATTTAGCCTTAATCAAAAGATGGACGGCGTTACCGCTTCCGTTGTATTCTCTGACGGGTCGGTATGGGCAGCGGCCGGCGGAAAGCACGGCTCCTCTCCCCTTTCGGTTGACTACCTTTACGATATGGGAAGCTGTACCAAAACCATGATATCCACCATCATCATGCTTTTGGAAGAAGAGAAGGCTCTGTCTATTAATGACACGATCTATTCGTACATCGACCCCTTGAACAACGTAGCCAATGGCATTACCATTAAGCAACTCCTGAACCATACCAGTGGGGTTTTTGATTATACCCGACATCCCGACTTTGTGAATGACGTGTTTTCCGATCAAACCAAATTCTGGCATCCTGATACCATACTAAAAAGGTACATTAATGCTCCTCATTTCATGCCCGGTACCGACTTTCGTTACTCCAATACTGGCTACGTTATACTGGGTAGAATTATTGAGGTGGTTGAGAAAAAACCATTGAATGAGGTTTTAAAGCAACGCTTGTTTACGCCCTTAAATCTGGAAAATACGTTCCTCGACCAATACGATGCTTACGCTCAGGTAAAAACGGGTGCCTGGTTGGATGCTAACACCTATTTCGATGACGAATTTGTTTCGTTGATGAGCACCGCATGGGCGGCTGGAGGTGTAGTCACCACTCCGCAAGACTTTGCCACTTATACGCATAAACTTTACCGTGGTGACGTACTGAGTTCCACGTCAATGGACAAACTTCTGGAAAGCCTGTCTCAACTTGGATTCAATTCGGAATATGGTTTGGGTGTGATTAAAACCAGGTATAAGGGCCGAACCTATCTCGGCCACGACGGGGTTACTCTTCAAAACAGTGAAATGGATTATAGCGTTTCCTCCGACTTCAGTGTTATTGTTGTTTGTCTGAACAATGGTTTCGGCATGGAAACGTATCGAATGAAGAACAAATTAATCGACCTGATCGAATACATTGAGGAAGTACACGACAGTGTTTCCCAAGCGGTTCATGTAGACCCAAACGTAAAACCTGCAACCGTTTTGAAGGCGTATCCTAACCCAAGCACCGGTTCCATGACCCTGAACTACCTGGGCGACAAAACCGCTAACCCTGAATTGAACATCTACGATCTACAGGGTAGGCTTGTTTTTCAGAGCAGTGTGGTAAATGGGTCTGTAACACTGTCTTCAAGCGACCTGGGTAATGGTATCTTTGTAGCACGCCTTGACGATCAACAAGGTGGTTTTGTTACAACAAGAATCGTGTTCCAGTAAATTCCGGATTGTTGTAACATACGATAGGATTAAGCGAATGGTAGTACAATCTTTACGTAAGGAGCTTTGGAAGGAAAACCGACCCTACTTCTGGATTTTCCTGAGCGTTTCGGTTGTCTCCATTCTGTCTATATGGGGTGTTCAGCTTGCCGAGGGCTTGCCCTTGAACCTTAGCCTTTACAACGGCCTTATTGCTTTGAGTGTGCTATTCATCCCTCTCACCGCGGTTAACACCATTTTCTTCCTGAAAAGATCGTATCTCAAACATTGCACATCCAAAGCGCAGATCATTGCTCTTAAGTCGTTGGGGTTGTATATCGGTATCATAGCAGGCACCGTTCTTTTCGAACTCATTTACGCCCATTTTGGATTCGAAGACAATGACTACATTGCATTTGGGTCGTTCGAACTTTCTCCAGGTGTTTCAGAAGTGGTATCGAACCTATTTATTGCTACGGTACTTGGTATTCCTGTTTTTATACGGCAACAGGCCCGTGACCAATCAATTGCGGAATTGAATCAAAAAAGTAAGGAACTTGAAACCGCTCATGAACTCAACACCCAATCTCAGCTGGAAGCACTTCAGGCACGGGTAAAACCTCACTTTCTGTATAACTCCCTCAACTCCATTGCCAGTCTTATTCATGTTAATCCCGACCAGGCCGAAAAAATGGTGTTATCCTTGTCAGAGCTGTTTCGACACTCCTTGAACTACTCAAATGGTCAACTGTCTACGGTTTCGAAAGAGGTAAAAATTGTTGAAACGTATTTGGGCATTGAACAAGTCCGTTTTGGAGATCAACTTAGCTGTGAGGTTAAGGTAGACGAGTCAATAAAGAACTGCTTAATTCCCCGGTTTTTACTACAGCCCATTGTCGAAAACGCAATTAAACATGGTACTTCTAAGGTGTCGAATGGTACCATCAAGATTTACGTGTTGCAATCTGGTAATAACATCGAGTTTACGGTTTACGACAATGGCCCAAACTTTAACGATGGCTTTGATGTAGGGTACGGGTTAAAGTGTGTAACTGACCAACTTAACTTGCTGTATAAAGACAAACATTCGTTTATGATGTTGAACGAACCTTCTAAACACGTAAAAATTATACTTCAAAACGCCATTGACAATGACTAAGCCCTTGCGAACCATTATCATCGAAGACGAAACGCTTGCCCGTCAAAGGTTGGAAAAGCTGCTTATACCCTTCCACGAACAGGTTACAGTGGTTGGCGTTGCAAACAATGGTCAGGAGGGGTTAGCACTCATTGAAACTCATCAGCCCGACTTTATATTTCTAGATATACAGATGCCCGTAATGAACGGTCTGGAGATGTTGATGAAGCTCGACAAACAGCCGTTTGTAGTATTTACGACGGCATACGACCAGTACGCGCTTGAGTCATTTGAACAAAATTCGATCGATTACCTTCTCAAACCAATCCAACCTGAAAGGCTGGCAAAAACGATACAAAAGCTGCTTGATATTACCCAATACCAGCAACAGAGTCCACCACAATTAGACCAGGTTCACAAACTTCTTATTGAGTTACAGAAACCCAAAACGCTAGAGGTTATCAGAGCCAATGTAGGAGACCGTATCGTCATCATCAAGGTTGATGGTATACAGTATTTCAAAGCCGAAGATAAGCTCACCACTGTGGTTACAGCAGAAGAAAAAGAATACTATATAAACCCCTCACTAAGCACACTCCTCCCGAAACTACCAGCTAACTTTATTCAGATTAGCCGATCGGTTATCGTCAATGAAGAACATGTGCTTGAAATCCGAAAAAGTTTTAATCGAAAACTGACGTTTGAAATGAAAAACAAGGAAAAATTTCTTGTCGGTACTACGTTTCTTGCTGCTTTGAAAGAAAGGTGGTCGTTTTGATCTAAGTAATAGACCTGTCACTTGCAGTCACTTTGCTCTGCGATCTTGTACAATTTACTATCATTGTGACTGTAACGTTATCAGTTCGTACATATGAAGCAGTTCTTTACCGCCATGTTGATTTTGTTGGTTGCTCAGCCTGCCCTTTGTTCAAAAGACTATGACATAGTGAGTTTTGGGGCCCTGGCCGATGGAAAAACCCTGAACACAAAGGCTATTCAGTCTGCCATTGACCGGGCTCATAATGACGGTGGGGGTCGTGTAGTTATACCTTCCGGACAGTTCTTAACCGGAACCATTGAGTTAAAAACGGGTGTTGAACTGCACCTATCCAAAAAGGCCATTCTATTAGGCAGCACCAACCCTAAAGATTATCGAAAGAAGATTCGTTGGGATGCCCTTATACTAGCAGATAGTGCCGAAAACATACGTATTACCGGAAAAGGAATTATTGACGGTCAAGGTGCTGAACTTGCCCTACACATTGACAGTCTATTCTACGTTGGTGAGGTGGATAGTTCGAACTACATTCTCTTTCCTGAAAAGAGACCAATGGCACGAATAAGACCTCAAATTATTGAGTTTCGGCGTTGTAGCCACGTAGAAATCACTGATGTTACCATTCAGAATGGCGCGGGCTGGGTGCAAACCTACTGGTTGTGTTATGATCTGGTAATTGATCGGGTTCGGGTTGAAAGCGACGCCTACTGGAACAACGATGGGATTGATATTCTCGATTGTGTTAAGGTGCGCATCACAAACTGCTATGTCAACGCCTCTGATGATGGAATTTGCCTAAAATCATATGGCCACCCCAACAGTACCTCCTTCTGCGATAGTGTATACATTGCCGATTGTGTTGTTCGCTCCAGTGCAAGTGCCGTAAAGTTAGGTACAGCCTCTTATGGTGGGTTCAAGAATATCATCATTGAAAGAATAAAGGTGTTTGATACGTTTCGGTCGGCCATTGCCATAGAATCTTACGGAAAGGGCTTTGTTGAAAATGTGCTCGTACAAGATGTTAAAGCCACCAATACCGGGAATGCTATATTCATTCGAATAGGAAAGCGGCTGGACCAAATGGCACCGGGCATTCTGAAAGACGTTACGATTAAAAACGTGCACGTAAAGGTTCCGTTTAAACGCCCTGATTACAAGTATGTGTTAAGAGGTCCGGCATTGCCCTTTTTTCACAACACCTTTCCTTCTTCTATTACCGGTCTCCCCTCACAAAAGGTAGAAAACGTAACGTTGGAAAACATCACCATATCGTATCCGGGTAGAGGAGTTAAGGCCTACGCCAACTTACCGCTGTCCCGACTTGATGATGTACCTGAGGTTGAAAAAAAGTACCCCGAGTTCTCCATGTTTGGCGAACTACCTGCTTGGGGGTTTTATGTAAGACACGTGGATGGCCTTACGTTTTCAAATGTTAAGATTAAAATCCGAAAACCAGATTACCGGCCGGCTTTTGTCTTTGACGATGTACAAGGCTTAAACCTAAACTCGGTCGAAGTCAAAGGTGACGACAAAAAAGAAGATTACATCTACCACAACGTTAAGTAGCAAAACTACTTGAGGTGGTAGGGAATGGCGTTTTTGTGTCGCATTTTAACCACCTTGTTTTCGATCTTTTTTAAGAGGCGTTCCTTCATAATGCTTGGTGCGTAAGACAGTTGGTAAAGGCTGTACCCCATAATCCGTTTTACGTCCATGTGCAACTGCTTGGTAATTTTGTCAACCATGTTTCTCTTACTTTTTGAAGCATGTTTAAAAACCCCTTTTGCTGTATTTACCATTTCGGGCGACAGCTCTGAAATTCGTTTGATTACATCAGCCTGAACCGACTTGTCCAGCACACCCATGTAACACATTACGTTGATCTTAACCAGGCCTTCTAATTCCGGTTCCACCGAACGGAAAAGTGATAGCGCTTTTCCAAATTGCTTCTGACTAACGCAGAATAGACCCTGTATATAATCGTATACCGTTTTGAAGTCGGTTTGTTGGATTTTTCCCAGAACATTTTTCTTGGTGGCTCGGTCCGAGGTAGAAAAGAAATCGTGAACAAGTCCAAGGAAGTCCGTGTCGGCTTCAGTAGGTTTACCTGAAATCACCCTTGATCTTAGATCATCGATGTTTGCATCCAGCCGCAAGTGCATTAATAAACTCAGGGCATCCAGATGGTTCGGATCGATTACTCTTTCCTGCTCCTTGTTTTTGTGACACATAATTGCCTCGTGTTTGTTCCCAAAGAACAAATGCGGACAAAAGCGTGCCCCATTTCGAAGTTCCATAATATCAAAGTACTCAGGGTACTTATACTCGCTGAATTTGGTGGCCTGCCCGTAGGTGTTTTTAACCTGAACTCCGTTCTCTGAATAGAATATTCCGTCCTTGGCAAGATGGTTTTGGATATACTGCATGTAGTTCTCAACTACGTCCAGGTTCATCTCTTGAAAACTGATCATGTTAAAAACAAGGTCAAACTCGATTTCCAGATGTTCAATTCCCGATGGTGAGGCAAAGTTTAACGAAAAATCTTCCCCCTTAAATGGCTCATTACCTCTTACAAAACCTACGTTTCGGTCGAGAAAAACCGATTGAAGGTGGAAGCTTGAGATAAACAGGTTTTCATGCAAGTCGCAAATCGCTACCTTGTTTATTCGATCGCCAAAGTATTGTACCAGTTGGCTCATCACCGCGCCCCATCCTGCTCCTATTTCCAGTACATTGATTTTATCCTTGTGCTGGAGGTGTTTCTCTACTGCCTCAACAAGTCGTGATGTACTTACAATATTTTCGGTAAACGACGTGCTCCCAACTTTAGAGTCTTCTTCAAAGTATTTTGGAAACCCGATTACCGACTCTTTGACCCTGTTTCTTAGTTCTTTCAGATGATCTCCCTGAATGGAAAGATAGGCGTCATGGAAGCTCTCTTTCTCAAGTTCTACGTTCTCTTCCATTCTTTTACCCAGGCCATAAGCTGAGTTATTGGCCAAAAAGGAAAGCGTTTCTGAGAACGACGGGAAGTTGGTTCGTTTGGATAATATGTGGCTCCAAAAAGGGTTTACGTGATCAAAGCTCGTTTGAGACTCATAATCTTCTAGAATAAACTCTTTGGTTCTTGTATAAATTTGAAATAGCTCGTCTGCACGATAGTTTACCGTCTTCATGTGGATTTTGTAACATTTTATTGCCGCCTATACAGGTCGGCGAAAGGCGCCAAAAGTACAATTAAAAGTCGTAATCAAGGGCATTGGGTCAAGGCGTACACTGTGATTAACAGTGCTTCTCGTTGATTATCCATGCAAGCTCTTCTCCCCTCTTTCCAACAATCAAATCATAACTAACTAGTAAACTATGGCGATTGTGTTCCTGTGTCTGTTTCTTGACCTTTGAACTTTACCATTTGTGTGTCCAATAGAATAACGTATTACTAACAAGGTTTGACCCATGCTACCTCTCAAAAAACTGTATGCTAAACCAACTTTACTCCTTGTTCTGTTAACTACCTTATCTTCATTGGCATTTGCTCAACCAGGTCTTGAACCAGGCATGACGGTTAAGGCAAATAAGAACATCCGGTTTCTATGTGAAGGAGATACTGTGTTGGTTCTCAACAACTTTCAAGACACGGCAGGTATATACTCTCACTTCATTTTCAACTTCAATGCACAATCCAATTCACAATATCACAGCGTAACCGATACGGTTTACAACTGGGACTCTCGATATCACGTTTACCAGTTTCACGATTCGGTTTCGTTTCAAAACTGTAATAAAGACTCAATTGTGATGGAAGTATCACTGACCGGATACGACACCACGGGTTTGGATTACAAAATCACAACCAACGTAACCATATTTCTAAAACCCCGGGCACGAATAAGTGTTCCGAATGGAGTATGCGTAGGAGATAAAGTGAGTCTACGAAATCAAAGTTGCCCATCTGTGGGAAGTGGCAGATCCTATCTGTGGGACATCGATGGAAAGAAATACAACACCTTTGAACCCGATAGCGTGACGTTCTCCTCGGCTGGCACCTATGACGTAAAACTACGGTACTCCATGAACTCCCATTGTGTTTATGCCGACTCCACCAAGGGAAGGATCACGATTATAGACAGACCGGTTCCAGACCTTGATATTGTTTCTAATGGAGCCATCACGTCAAGAGACACGTTTTGTGTTGGTGACACTATTCTTTTCCTAGACAAGTCACAAAATTCTTCGAGCCATACTTTTAAGTTTACTCCCAGTAGTCTGGGCACCTATGCAAATGGCAGTCGATCGAACAGCGATACGGTTTACTATCGTGTTTCTCGAACAGGGACGTTAACCTATTCCATTGAAGCGCGTAACTCAGGCTGTTCGGATGAGTCAGGAACCAAACAACTGCACTTTGTTAACAACCCTAACATTCAGCTAAAAACATTACCCAGTTGCCTCGATGATTCCGTCATCGATCTAAATGCCTATATCGACTCAAGCAATGGTGTCCCTCCAAAAGTAACCTGGAGAATTTCGGGGAATGGCCTGGATACCATTATCACTGCTGTTGCACCTGGCACCATTCGCAGACTTAAGTATGGTCGTTACAAGGTGCAAGTGGCTTCGGAAGGTGGGTGCAAATCGATTCTCGATTCATCGTCTTTCTTCGTTTCGCCAAAGGTGTCCATCCTTCCCGGAGATACATTTTGCTATGGACTGGACACATTGGTGAATGTGAACAAATATCTGACCAAAAAGCCGGGTGCTTTTAGACCTAAATGGTCAGGAAATGTGACCAACGACAGTTTCTTTGATGTGAAAACTGCGTCCATAGGAAACCACCGACTTTACCTGTCTGATCAGTTGTCTACCTGTTATTCTGAGCAAATTACTGTTCGAATAGTTGGTCCAACAACAACGCCTTTGAGTGACGTATCCCTTTGTGGTAAAACCAGCAGTTTTATTCCTCTTGATTCACTTATGTCAACCGACTACGAAGGAGACTACGTCCAGTCCGATACGTTTCAGATTCTTCCGGCTGGGTTGGGCGACCACAAGGTCTATTACACCACCCGTAACGACGGCTGTACATTCAAAGACTCGTTTCTGATCAAGATTTCCGGAGGCGTTTCCAACAACATAGGATCCACCTCCCCTGGCTGTGTCGGTGTTCCTATTTCTTTCACCCAACAAGGTAATGCAACCAGTGCCTGGTCCTTTGGAGATGGTCAAACTTCTTCATCTACAAACCCTCAACACAGTTACTCTTCGGCAGGAACCTATTACATCGAGTTAATCACTGAAAACATTTGCAACGATACGTTTCGCGATACCGTATTGGTCTTCGCCCCACCAAACTCATTCTTTCAAGTAGTATTAGATTCTTCAGAGTGCGACTCGGTTCACGTTTTGGCAACGTATTCCAATCTCGATTCAACCATGACATCTAAAATAGCGATGGGCACGTCTACCTATGACACGAGCCGGGTTCAGATGAAGTTTACACGAGACCTATACGCTTATGACCTTCATATAGTTGCTGAAACAACCAATCGTTGTGGCCGGTCAGATTCCGTGGTGATTGTTGAAATTCCGGCTCTCCACCGAGCCCAAATCGGCATCATTGGGTTGAACCCCGGATGTTCTGGAGATACGTTGAAATTGGTAGACCAATCCGTTGGTTCATTTGATTCAACCCGCACATATTATGGTGATCGAACATCCAGCAAAGACGTGGTTCTTAACAAGCCATTTTTTAACAATACCGACTCAGTCGTTACGTTTCAAGTAGTTCATCATGTATACTCAAATGTTTGCGGCCTATTGTCTGACACCGTTGATTATCAACTACTTCCCAACTATGTTCAGGCTGCCGCAGAACACGACAAAGATCTGGTTTGCCCCAATGAACCCGTTCAGTTCATCAACAATAGTACACAGGGAACAAGCTTCATTTTGTACTTCGATGATGGTGGGTCAGCCTCAGGCTCTCAACACCGACAAGTGTTATCACATGCATACTCCGCTTCTGGAGTATACCGTCCGTATATAATTGCGTGGAACCGATGTGGAAGAGACACCACCTGGCTCGATAGCATTGTGATAAAGGAGTTACCAAAGCTTCAACTCCTAAGCTCTGATGAACGTGTCTGTTTGGGCAGTTCATTTACCTTACGTTATGAGCCGGACAGCCTGGTTAGCCCACGCTGGTTTGTTAATTCGGTGCAACGCGACTCTTTCAAGGTACCTTTCATCTTTGAGCCTGTAACGGCCGGCAACTATTGGGTACGGGTTGAAGCCATTGCTCAGAGCTGTTTGTTAAAAGACTCTCTCGAACTTGTGGTGGAAGACGTAGAACCGGTAGATTTTAGTATTCAAAACCCAATTGTCTGCGATACAGTTTTTGTGCAGTTGGATATTTCCGACCCGGAAGCACAATACGACATTGACTGGGGAGATGGTACACCGTTGACGAAATCGCTAAAGCATTTTTATGCGAACACCGGCCAATTCACCATTACTTGTAGGGTTATCAGTGGTCATTGTAGTCACTTGTTTGAGCAAGTGGTAGAGCGAATATCAAGACCCAGGTTTGAGACCATATTTGATTCGTGTTTGACCCAAGGTAACCCATTTTACTTGCGTATTGTCAATCTGCCGGACTCCATCGCTTTTGACATCAACTATTGGGCAGACGGTGAAGAATTATCATCATTTCAGAATCAAAGAGAGATCTCCCACCTCTTTGAACCGAAATGTAAGGGTAACACCTTTTCGGTTGATGTTGGACGGTTGGGTTGTGTCTCCAGTTTTAGTCTTGACCATAAACAAATCAGTTGGTGCTTATCTGATAGTGCAAGTCAAACGCTATTTGTTATGCCAAATGCATTCAGTCCAAATAGTGATGATATAAACGACACCTTTGGACCTATTTGGATATATGACGTTAACTCATTGGATTTCAGGGACAGTTTTGAGTTTGTGATATATGACCGTTGGGGAGGTATGATCTTTCATACAGACAACCCTAAAACACTTTGGAATGGTTATGTAGAAAACCAGGTTTCTGAAAATGATGTAAGTGAGTACTACCTTTATACAATTAGAAGCAACACCAACTGCCTAGTAAATACCCCAAGGCGATCGGGAATGTTCTTTATGACCAAGTAGTTACTGAGGAGCAGGACAAATTCTTTTCTTTGTTTTTTGGGCAACCGTCCCGTAACACCAATACTTCGCTAGGCTAATCTCATGGGAGTATCGAGCCAGGGTCTTTTTCCCATCAAGTACAATGTCGTAGCTATAACCAAATTTGAATTTTGAGGCCTTAATTGCTGCCGTTAATATCAGTGCGTCGGTATTCCTATTTAATCCAACCGTTTGTCGTACCCAAGCCCCAAAAATTAATTGGTTTTGATTAACATCCCGTACTCTTGTAGTTCCTAAAACCCACTTAAAATTGCAACCCACGTTCAGTTGGGAGTATTCCCCCTGGACCATTAAAAGTGCTTGTGGTGCAAACCGATTGGTTGCATAACTCGTGCTTCTTTCTTTTGGTAAATCAACCCCCATATGAAGGGTATACCGCGTTGGAATTTTTTCTTGTCTAACAGGCAATAAACGTAAATCGGGTTTTAACAGGTTGTGCACAGCAAAGCCTGCATAAAAGATATCTGTATAGATCAGGAAACCCGTTCCAAGGTTACATTTTAGTTGACCGTTTACTACACCGGGTTCGCCAGTAGTGACGTTCTGGTTTCCAAACGGGTCAAATTGGTCCGCAAAAACCAAATCTCTCTTGTCCAGTGTATTCTGAATTCCTTGCAGGTCAATGCCTAATCGCATAGAGACTATTTCCGTCTCAAGCGGAAACGAACCAATCAAACTAAATGTTGTAGTTGATAAGGTGCCCTTACCGCCACGATCGTGGAGAGCCATAAGACCGAATCCAATCCTTTGTCGAAAGAATTGTCCATCCGAAGAAGCTGCAATGGTGTGCAGGCCTTGTTCCATATTGGTCCATTGATTTCGATAGTTGGATATCGCCCTAATTGAACTTCCCTTTTCACATTCGGCAGTGCCAGCCATCGCAGGATTGGTGAACAGCGGTGCCGCATAGAATTGTGAAAAGTGAGGGTCCTGAGCATATACAACCAGATTAAATAAGGACACAGCAATAAGGATGGCTTTTTTCCGTATCATGGTTCAATGTATCGACGCCTAACAACGCCCCGTGGCATACCAAAATTCTTCTACAGCCAAGTTAGACCCCTTACAAAGGAAAACCTCGATTTGAGTCAAAATTCATGAGTTTTTGTTAGTCACTGAGGTGACGTAGACCCAGAAAGGTATGGCATTTGACAAAAGCTTGGTTTTAACTAGCTTCGCTTATCCCGCAAAGCGAGGTGCACTAAGACCCGAAAAATGGATATATCAGACATAATCGTAAACACTCAACAACCTGAACTCTACGAAGCAGGCACCGCGTTTATGTGGACCGATGAGCATATTTCAAAGCAATTGCTAAAAGTACATCTCAACCCTGAGGTTGATCTTGCCAGCAGGAAACAAACCAACATTGAAAAAACGGTTGAGTGGATACTAAACAATCAAAAAGACAACGACCAACTGTCTATCTTAGACCTGGGTTGCGGTCCCGGTTTGTATACCGAAATTTTTGCACAAAAAGGACATCGGGTAACCGGGGTTGACATATCAAATAACTCCATAGAATACGCCAAAAAATCAGCCACCCAAAAAGACTTAGACATCCACTACATCAATTCCAGTTATCTCAACCTAAACCTGGAAGCAAACACGTACGATCTCATCATTCTCATTTATACCGACCTCGGTGTATTGACTCCACCGGATCGTAACGAGGTTTTGAAAACCGTTTACCGTGCATTAAAGCCCGGAGGCATGTTCCTATTTGATGTGCTCAAAGACCAACGAATTGAAGAAAAAGTATCTCCACGGACCTGGGACGCGAATGACGGAGGTTTTTGGAGAGCGTCGCCCTATCTGGTGCTTTCCGAATCATTCCTCTATGAAAAAGAAAGAGTCATCCTATTCCAGCACACGGTGGTGGATGATAATGACAAATTGGAAACCTACCGTTTCTGGACTCATTTCTTCTCGGAGGAAGCTGTAGTTGAAATGCTCAGCGGGCACAACTTCAGGAATATCCAATTCCGTGAAGATATTCTACCCGAAGGCGATATGTGGAACGGCGATAATGTGCTTTTTGTTTCTACCTCCAAATAAGGATTCGTATAAGAACACTCTCACTCCTTTCCTTATTTCACCCATCACGGTTCACCCCATACATGCGTTTGTGTTCCATCTGTGGTCTGTACAAACCACCTTACACGACTAATTCGCTGAAAGTCAGCGAATTAATTGCATTTCTTCAAAAAACTGAAAATTTCTTGATTACCTTTCTTGATTCACGCAACCTATAAATGAACAACATCAAGAAAAACCCTTCATAAAATGACGGACGCAGAGTTAATAGGATTATTGGTAAGCGGTGAAAGTGCGGAACGAAACCGTGGATTTGCCTACCTGGTGCAGCGGGATTATGCGTCGGTAATGAAGTACGTGAAGAATAACTCGGGAGACGAGGCAGATGCCAAAGACATTTTTCAAGAAGGCTTGTTGGCACTTCTTAAAAACCTAAAGGGTGAAAAGTTTAACAGCACATCAAGCCTCAGAAGTTACCTCTTCTCGATATGTAAAAACCAGTGGTTACAACAATTGCGAAAAATGAAAAAAACAGAAGAACTAAACGAGCAGGTGCAGCAGAATAACGAACTAGAAGAGAAGCTTGAGCAAGAAGAAAAGTTTGCTCTCATAAAGCAACAGTTTCGCAATCTTGGAAAAGAGTGTCAAAGTATACTTATACAGTTCTACTACGACAAAATGACCATGCAACAACTACAGGAGTTTTATGAACTCAGTAGCATCCAGGCAGCAAAAAACAAGAAGCACAGATGCCTTAAAAAACTAGCCGACATGACCTTAATACCAGAAAAACCATGAGCGAAAAAGATTTAGACATAATAAAAAAAGTAATTGAAGAGGAAGGCATGCGTCGAGATATCGGCCTGCTGATAGACGAGTCGTTGCACTCGGGTGCCTCAACATCCTGGTTCAGTACTCATAAGTGGAAACTCTTTGTATCAGGAATCATTGTGGCCGGCATAGCAGTACTCTTATACCTTTCTCTACCAAAGGCTAACCAATCACAACAGAGTCAAGTTTCAGAGGAAAGAGGTTCGGGCTTCCGTGAAAACCAATCGGAAATCAAAAGCGAGCAGGAAGCCGAACAAAACACGTCGGAAACATATGCTTACGACAAGGCTGTTTCAGACCGGACAAATACACAACCAAACGAAGCTGCCATGAATTCAAAAAGTGATTTAGGGAACCAGAAAGAAACGCCTAACTCGACTACTAACCAGCAACCACCTGTGAAAAGGGCAAATAACAAGCCTAACCAAGTGACTTCTACCAACAACGACGGTGAAGGTGAGGAAACTGATACAAAAGAACAAGAAACATCCGAAGACTCTCCATCACAGGCTAGCACAGACACAAGTGATAACTCCGACCAAAACCAGCTGGTCGATACAACAGAAACCGAGTCAGACTCAACGAATGGTCCTACCACTCAGCAAAGTGACACATTAGCACACAACACAACTCCTGGTGATACGTCGGTCTCCAAAGCCGACTCAACTGGTAACAGTGCTAATGGACAAACGCGGCCCAATACCATTCAAAAACGTTGGCGTGTCTCAGCAGCCCCCGGTTACGCATTTGTGAGCACCGGCGATGTTCGAAATCTGGAGTTTGCAGGAGGAATAGATTTCAAAGTAAACCCTCATATAACCACTGGTTTACAGGCAAGTTACGGTATCAGTTATCAGGCGGTTGAATTGGTAAAGGCAAGCTTTTTTCAAACAAACCTGATGGGCTTTTATTCTCCTTTTCAAAACACAAAAAGGCATGATGTCCGTGCAGGAGCAGGTGCCAGTCTATATCAGATTGACCACCGATACAGAGGTTCGTCACAAATCATTGGCGGAGTTCCGGTTTTCGAGTATGTCGACGAACGGAGAAAAGCAATTGGTTATAGAATCCAGTTTGACTATTGCTATTACATCACTCCCCGACTCTGCGTAGGCGCTGCATTCTATACCAATCAGTATACCAATGAAGATGCCATCTCTGGAGTCCAAACACAAATAGGTATAACATTTTAAACAACCCAAAGTATATCAAAACACAATTAACACGAGTATTATGAAAAATGTATTTAAACTAAAAGCCGTATTAGCCCTTCTACTCTTTTCCGGAATGTTAACTTCTTGTAGTAAAGAAGAGTTAGACCCTGTTCTTGACATCCGATTTACCATGGAGCAAACAGATCAATTTGAGTATGCTGAGATTGCCTTCAGACAATTGTTCCTCTATGAAGGAAGTAACGGCGAGGCAACATCTAAGAGTAACCTCCAAAACCAAAAGGACCAGGTGATGAATGGTTTTTTACTGAACAACAAGTCGTCGCATACCCTTACTGTTACTTCTCACTTTACCCAGCAAGTTGTAGCGCTTGAAGCCGACATGGACTTTTACCTGCACGTAACCAACGACGGTGGTTTGGTGACCAAGGTATACGAAAGTCTTGGCGATCGGAAGATATTTTTGGAGCAACCGGTAACATTAGAACCTAACCAAACCTACCAAATTGATTTTACCATGGATCTCGAAGACGCTCTGGTTCTTAAAGATGACCAACTCGCCATTGACTGGAGTCAGGTAACGGCTTCGCTTACCAAGAAATAAGTCAACCCAAAGGCAACTATTATAAAAGCCCGAGGCACAGGCCTGCGGGCTTCTTGTTTTGATACGTTTGCCAGATGTCTAGTTCACTGATAAAAACGGCCACGTGAAGTATCCGCCGGTTTACTAACCGTGGGTTCACGTGACCGTTTACAAACTCAAACCAAACTACTCTTTCATGAACTTTTTATGCAGGCGTTCATTGCCATCTTGCACCGTAACCACATATAAGCCTGGTACAAGCGACGAGATGTCAATTTCTTCCGTTCCCTCAAAAATTTCTGAAGTTCCCTGATATACCACATTGCCTAATACATTGGTTATCGTTAGTGATACTCCTTCCGATTGTTTTGCAAACGAATAGGTCACCGAAACTTTAGAAACACCTGGGTTTGGATAAACCTCTATGAAGTTATCAGTCAAGCGTAGCCCTCTGGTCTTAAGGTCTTGGTCGATTTCAGGTAGCTCGTAACGGGAGAATGTTACATTTCCTTCTTTACCACCTCTTAGCAATACGAGCCCAATTTCATTGTGTTCAACTAATTCTGAGTCATACATGGAGCTCAGGAACTCATAGTCCTGATCGGTTAAAACTTCCACCGTTGGCTTTTTCAGGGTTTTACCCTTTAAGTAAGCGACGTACATGAGTTTGTTGGCTTTCTCATTTTCGGTTGATGGTTCAAGACCCGACATAATGTGTAATGCCGACTCATAGTCACGCTTATTCTCTGCTTTTCTAGCTTCATACCATTGTTTCTCGTTAGCATCCATCAGTCCGTTTCCTTCCAGCAACGCCTCAAATTCAGCCAGACTACCTGAGTTTTGTTCTGTCAACGTTCTATGAATAAACGCTTCTTCCTCGCCTTGTTCTTCACCTCCGCCCAGAATTTCAACCAATTCTTCCGGAGTTATACTTGGAAAATGGACGACCTCATCGCATCGATATACCAAAGGCTGATTTGTGTTTGGAACGTTGTAGAGTTGATGCCCACAACTTGCAGTGGAATATACAGACGATGGTCCCACAATCTGTGTATGTGGGAAGTTAATGTCGAATAGATCGTAGTTGTTGTAACACAATGTTGTGAGTCCTGGCGCGGTATATACATCGAATCCTGTGGGTGCCGCCGGGTTATGACCAACAAAGGTGTTTTGCCCATGTGTGGGATTTAAACCTATGTTAAGTGTTGCTTCACCGCCATTGTAAACACCAGCATATCTATAGTTGTAGAAGTAGTTGTTTAAGACGCTCGTATTGGTTGTACTAGCAAATATTCCTAAACCTATGAAACTGTTTAGAACACAATTCGATTCGATGGCTGTATTCTGCGAATACAACCAATTGATGATGCCATAGTTGCGATGGTTTACATCAATGGTGTTGCACCGCACCGACGTGTTCTGACAATCTTGTATTAGAATGCCAACAACATCCTGATTTTTGAGCAGGTTTTCATTCACAGAGCAAGCCATTCCCTCTATTACATAAACGCCATAATAGAACCCTTCGATGGTGTTGCCTATAACGTTGATACTTGAACTCCTGATTATCTCTATGCCTGAAACAAAGGTTATATCTGTGTTTGCACGTACGGTGTTGCCGTCTATCAACACATTCGTATGGGTTTCCTGAATCATGATTTGCGCCCCATTTTTGTTGTTTAGAAGGCGCTCACACTGGTTGTTACTTATCTTCATAGGCGTTGGCGAATATTGCCCATTCAAAATGTAAACCGCCGTGTTGAGGTTAGAAAAAACGTTGCTGCTAATTGCGTTGATCGAGCTATAGTTTGCAATTATGCCAAAGTAATTGTCGGGGTTTAGTCCATTGTTGATCATTCGATTACCAAAAATTTCGGTGTTTACCGTGCTGGCCTCGTCAAAGTACATGAAGCCAACCTGTGGTCCATTCAATACACCACAAAATTTCAGGTTCCTAAATTGTGCGTCGTGCGTAAAATGGTTGTTTGCAATGGGATTGTTGAAATTGGAGACGATGCTGTAAATACTCCACTTGTTGTTAAGGAACGTGTTACTGTTAATGATCGGGTTGTTAGATCCATTAAAGTTTAGAGCCACCTCAGCGTTTTTGAAGGTACACTCGTTAATTTTATTGTCGTCACTTCCGTTATTAAACTGGATGCCTTTCCAGGTGGCGTATTCATCGCATGTTCGAAATACGGAGTTATTGGCTCTCAACCGACCGTTTACAATCATGCCTGAACACGTGTCAAAAATCATATCGACGTTGGTAATATCCAGAATAGTCTGCGCAGCAACCGTGATGGTTACACCAGAATCAACATAGTATTTCCCATAAAAGAAAACATACGGATCTACGGATGGGTTCGAAGCAGCAATTATGGTATCTGAAGATATTACGATTGTGTTTTCATCCACACACAAGCGAAGCGTATCCTCCTGGGGACCACATAGAACTGTTAAGTCGAGGTCCATGGTGAAGTGTGGAATTGTTATAAACTCGGTTGAAGGCATTGTCCTTCCTACATCTCCTTGTTCAAGAACAAGTTCGTTGTCACTGCTGTTTACCGTGTCGTCCAAAACCCGACAATCGGTGTTGGGAGAACTTGCGAACGGGGCATCATGTACCAACTTATACGCGTTTCGCTCTGATGGAACCTGGTTTGAGTGATTTACGGTCAAACCTGCGGCAATGAGCCTTTGACTTGATGTTGTTCCTGTGAATGCTGTATCAACGCCACTTACCCATTGGCATCCGGCATTGGCATACCGATAAGGGGTTACACTCGTAGAAAAAGCACTTACTTCTGAAACCACCAAATCTACATTATGACTTGAATTGGCCGTATTTTGGAAGTCACTATGCACATCCCCAGTGCTTTGAACGAGGAGGTAAGACGGGTTGTTGATATCAATGTTTTGTGGTATCATCAGGGTCTTGTTTTCGAATAGGGTGTTTGGATTGTCGTATTCCCAGACGTTGGTAATACCCCCACCAGATTGTGACAAGGTGCCTTGAGCCACAAAGGACGTGTTCATTCCACTACTAGCTAAGAAAGCTTCATCAAAAACATCTCCAGCCAACAGAAAATGGCCTGTTACAGGATTGACATGTAAGTCGTTCGGAACCAAGTGATTAAGGTGCGTTCCTGTGACAGGATGAAAATAGTTACTTGATATATTGAACCGATAGTAGTCGGTGATATTGTTTGCAGGATGAACACCGGACGGTCCTGTTACCGTATAAAAGCGATCGTGCCGAATCTCTTTGCGGTGGTTTCTGTATTCGTACCCAAAGGTGTGCAGAATCTGATGGAACGTGTTAATCGTTGTAAACTCTGCGGTATCACTACCATTTAACATTTGTACCGCGTGCGTTACCGTGCCCCCATATCCGACAGCATAGACTATTGGGTCCCTTTTTTCCCGACTGCCGCAGATATAAATAAAGGTATCTTGAGGAACATCGGTTAGGTCATTAAAAAACAGAGGCATTTCTTCTCTTTTGACAAACCATACACCTCCGTCACAGGAAAAACTGGCAACAAGCCCACTGGTCTGACTTGGGTTGGCGGGGTCGTTATTAATCTGCCCTATGGCATAAATCCAACCGTTATTTGCCTGGATAACTTTGGTAAAGTAGGCCTCCGTTCCTGCAATTTCCGTAGGAATTCGAAACTGCCAAATAATGCTGTCCTTATGATCGGTACGTACTATGAAGGCCTCTGACTCCCGAAAATCGGAATACGGGGATAACCGCCCGACCTTAACGTGACCGTTATCTACAGGTTCACAAACGGCTTGAATGTCGTTAAACTTAATGTGAGGATTGCCCGTGGGGCTTGCTGTTGTGTAAGCTAGTTGAGTTTGGGCATACGTCAAATGGCTCAATGTGCACATACACAATGCCACGGATCGTAAAACCCATCGTATCATCTTCTTTTTCATATTTATGGAATTAATTTTTGATGAAGCTAGGGTTTACAAACCATCGTCGTGTATCGCAATTAACCGTTGCGCAGTTTGGCTTAACCGTTTGGTATTTTTTCAGTCTTTCCCATCGTAATTGAGTTTAAAACTAAGTACTGGTTAGTGTATGAGCTAACGAGTGTATCTCCAATGAAGGCTGAGATGTTTGGAATGGCGAAGTGGTTTCAAGGGCCGATATCATTAGTCTGCTCCGTCGATGGTGCTTTGTAACACCATTATTACGAAGTGACTGTAGTGCTTACCATCACCTTCCAAGCTTTAGAATTCTAACAGCTCCTTGAACAACTAACGCAAAAACAACTATTCCAATAATCAGGTCGGGTTTATTCGAATTCAACCAATGGACCAAGGCTCCCGCTACTATTACTCCTAAATTTAGGACAACATCGTTCGATGTAAAAATCATACTGGCTTTCATATGGGCCTCTTCCTTGCTCTTGGACTTTTGCAAAATATAGAGACACGTTACATTGGCGATAAGAGCGAAAAAGGAAACAACAATCATGGTGGTAAAGTCTGGCAGCGCCTCGGTTCGTATAAACCTTCTCAATACTTCAAAAAGTCCAATAAATGCTAATATTATCTGAAAATACCCAGCCAATCTTGCGATTCGCTTTTTTCTCACCAGGCTTCTGCCAACGGCCAATAGGCTAATTCCATATACAAATGAGTCGGCCAGCATATCCAGGCTATCGGCCACTAATCCCATTGACTTTGAAATTATTCCAGTGGTCATTTCAACCAAAAAAAATGCAAGGTTTATTCCGAGAACAGACCACAGGAGTTGCTTCTGTTTCGTGTTTTCTTCAAACTGTGTTTGATCGGTTGTTTCGGTCGAAACTTTCTCCCCCCCTAGTTTGAGTTCGAGAATTGACCGTTCGATTTGGTCGATTTGTCCATTGTGAAAAATAGTAAGTCTTCTGTTTGGTATGTCAAAGTCAAGATTTGCAATACTCTCCAAACCTTGTAGATGAGTTCGGATGAGGTTTTCCTCTGACGGGCAATCCATTCCTCTAATCTGGAAAACTGTTTTCTCCATGAATAAACTTACACGTTAAACCGATAGGTTACGCGGCCCAAGCGAGATCCAGGAAACCGTCTTTTATTCTTCCGGACAGCTACACCAATCATCACCTGGCTGGCAATCGGGGGTGCAGGGACAAGGCTCACATGTTTCTTTGTTATCGCTTGGTTTTGCGTTGCTTATTGCGGTACCCGTAAAAAAAACCGCACCGGTAATCAACGCAACTGCGCCCACTCCAATCAGTACCTTTTTCATTGCAGAATTCATTTAATTTTTATCGTACATCAACGGTTTAAACCAAAATTGAAAGTTATTCTATTTTCTCGAGGTTGTCAAGCCTCATTCAACGTTCTGAGCCAGTTAGACGTACCGTCTCGTCCGATCGAAATCGATTTCATTCAGTTAAGTGCAAAAAAAATGCGGGCCTAGACCCGCATAATTTTATTCTCTGGTTTTGTTCTATCGTGCGATTATTATTCCGCCTGATTGAAGCAATGTTTCGTTTGTTTTCACTTCGAAAAAATAGACTCCAGGTTGTGCCGATTGCGAATTCCAGCGAATCTCCCCCTCTGCAAAGTCGTTCATAATGAACGATTTAACAACCTGTCCGTTTGTATTCGTAATTCTTAACACAGAGTTGGGTTCAACTTCTTCCAGGTCAAATTCAAAGGTAACCTGTTGATCAGCCGGGTTTGGATAGGCCTGTACAAGATTCTTGTTTTCTGCCGTTTCTAAACCTCGAGGTTTATCAGACGAAGAAGTCGCTTTGGGCTCTGCGTGGTCAATTGGCTCTGCTGTTAGGTTGCAAGGGAGGTGTGCAGCCGGTTCGTTGGGGTTAATCGTTACTTTCACTACGTCTTCTATTTGTTTTCCGGTAGCAATAGGGTCGTTTTGAATATTCTCCAACTCCTCTATCTCCGTCTGGTTTAATTCAAGAACCGTTCTGCCATCGTCGTTAACCGATTTTAACAACATCCAGTATTGAACAAACAAGTTGTACTCATCCAACTCCGAAGAACTCATATTGAAGTTGACTGGCATATCGTTCCAGATCAATTCCGCATCCATAAAGTCTCCGTTGCCAATGTGGAAAGCTACTTTCTGATAGTTAGACTGTAAGGTGTTGATGGTATCGAGCCAATCGGAAATGCTATCAATCGAATTTGCATTCGTATCCAACAAATAGTGCGTTGTAATCAGTTCACCCCTTAGGTTCATTTGCAATTGGTTATGGTCCAGTTCCGATTCCTTGCCTGTTCGTTCACTTGGGTTCTCCGAAGCAACTCTAAGGTTATCGATCTGCAATGGACTTAGAGGTGAAGGAATGTTGAACTCCAAATGCTCCAGTAACTCGTCGTTTCTCAACATTTCTGGATTCTGTTCGAGAAGGGATATCAGAGAAGTGGTACTAATCAAATCCGCTGACGCTAGCGTCTCCAATACGGTTGAACTTAAATACGGTGAATAACCGGTTAAGTCGGCAATCAAAGAAACAGTGTCCGCATGGGTAGCAGAGAGGATATCAGCAACCAATTGGTCCGTGCTGCCGTTATCGATTAAACCATCCAGATTTGCTTGAAGTGATTTTACAGTTGATCGATAGGTTTGAAAGTCTGCCTTTTGTGCAGTTAACGTTGGCCCACTCATTGGAATGTCGATTACTCCACCACCACCTGAATAATTACTCGCACAAGCATTAGTCGCAAAACTTTGTTGTAAGTATCGAGGGGTTAAAAAGGTCGGGTTGATATTAGGTTGGGTGTTTGTTCCTCTGTAAAAATAGATGTTTCTGTTGTAGAAGTGGTTGATAACAAAGTGGTTATCAGACAATAAGTCGTTAAACTCATTCCCTGCCGATGTGGCTTCCGTTCCTTGATTATAAGCAATGTTCATAATCGTGTTTGGTGGATGTCCCGCCTTGTCTACACTTAAAATATCATAAGTATTGCCTTCGTATTCATTGCAAATAAATCTCAAGCCAGTACTCTTCCATTGACCGTAGCTGTTTTTCCACGGTAAGCCTCCACTGTTTACTCCGCGTGCAAAACAAGCAGTTTTGAGATCGGTGAAGGTGTTGTTGTATATCTGTTTATCTGTATAAGAACAATCATCCATGATTACTCCTATATTCTCATGATTAATGTGTTGGCCTGCATGTGTGAACCCCTTGAAATCGTTGTCTTCAATGATTGGGAAATAGGTTTGAGAAGACCAAATCCCTATGTTCTTATGACAGTCAAAGGCATCGAGGAAGGTGGTTTTCCCGTATCCCATTTCAAAACTGTTTCGGATGGCAACCAGGTGGTTTGTGTTCACACTTCGGATACCAATACCACAAGAGGTAAAGTCCGCTCGATCAATCTTGGCAACATAGAGGCCATTGTGTTTTGATTCTACAAAAACCCCGGTGTGTAGGCCGCTAAATTGAGATCTTACATAGGTACATGGGTATATCCACGGATCACAATACGCCCGTACGGTAAACCCGCAATCATTTGAACTGATACCGTTTCCTTCACCAAAATAATGCTTGCTGGTATTGCGGTTTTTGAAGTCACAGCCTACGAACGAAGGCCCATTTACTTCGAACATCTCCACATGAGACGTAAATCGGCTGGTTGTACCACCTTTGAATTCATCGTCAATGTCAAATACGCAATTGACAAAGTTCGCCTTATATATCTTGGTAAGCAGCGACCAGTTTCTGTTGTATATATAACGTTGAAGCGATACCGAAACTGCATTGTTCAAAAAAGTTGTTCCGTTTGCCCGGATAATGCCCCCGGTTGATAACCATGAAAATCCATACGGGCTGTGATTGGAAATGGCTTTTTTTGCATGACTTATGGTTGCGTTATTCAACTCTACCGTACCTTGATTGATTGAAACTTGCATGGAGGAAGGGTCTCCTTTAACGTAAATTCCATCCCACATACAACCTTCGCAGCCATTGGTAATGGTTGCATCGTTAACCACCAGTTTGGCACCGGGCTCAATGATGATTCTACCATCTTTTGGCATAAACACCGTTGTTGGTGTCGTTCCGTTCTGAATGGTTAAAGTAGCTCCATTGCTAATTACTATTCCCGTTTTGATGTAAGTATTGTTCGACCACGTTGTATTCGACGTTACATGTTCCGTTGGTTGAGGGTTAACAGCCGTATTATACAGATCTGTTTCCCAAATGCTTCTTCCATAGGTGGAAGCATACAGCTTTCCTTCACAATTGTTGATTCGTAATTTAGTTACAAAACCGTAAGGGAAATGGCTTACCCCATCGGCTGCTTTACTAAAGCACTGCCATTCTATACCGTTATCAGGGGCGTTAACATCGAACTGATCAAAATCGGCCCGGAAAATTCCTACATCGGTTGCACAATACACCATGTTTGCACCTTCGTGAAAAATAATATCGGTTACCGGCATCGCAACAGGCAAACCTTTGTCTACCGCATACCAGGTTTGTCCTCGGTCGGGTGAGTATTTAACCCGATTGGCGGCCTGTGTTGCCCAGTTAATTCCACCCATACTCACCCAAACTCTTTCTGGTGTTCTGGGGTCGCATGTTACATCGGTAAGAGGATAATGGTTGGCTGCTGGCACTGTAACACTGATAAAGTCACCGTTGTTCAGGTTGGCATCTCTGTAATAGAAATCCTGGCCATTGGAATTGTGATTATACAAAACATAACCTCTCATGGTGTAGTATTCACTAAAAGCCACTGACCTAACCCCCTGTCCGGTTGTCGGTAAGCCCTGCATAACCTGTGTCCAGGTAGTGTTACCAGGAGTTGCAATGGTGCTGCGCCATAAATTCTGTATTCCCATAAAATGGGTATTGTTATTGGTAGAAGAAAGGGGCATTTCAAGATTGCCACCGGGTTCGGGCAGAGCAAAACTTGATAATTGGTTGTTGATCAATCGGTTGTTTGCTCCCACAGAAACGGACCTGTCAAAACTGCCGAATCCAGCAATTCCATAAGCCCTGGTGCGGTCGTTTTTGTCAAACACCGTTGTATAGGCATCTTCTGAGGTTAGATTGATCCAGTTAGGAGTGACACCGGTTTCAAAAGCAAACTTTCCGTTGTGCATAGATCCACTGTATATAAGCCCCTCATGCTCACTGGTACTGAGGCCCCAGAAGGTTCCTGCTGCCAAACCACGGCCGCTTATGTCAATGGTAGTTGAGATAGTATTTGCCTGTGGGTCAGAGCCAGCCTCCTTTTTGCTCACACCACCATCGGTTGCAAAAAAGACAACGTCGTTCTGCCCTCTGACACTGTTGGACGCCGTATGAAGGAAGACAGCCCTTATGTCTCCATGTGTTCTCGCGGTGGTTGTGGGGTGATAATTACCTATTCGGTGAAAGTTTCTCCCATTATCCCACGACATAAAGTTTTCTGCTGTCCCGGCGTATATGACCTTCTGGTTGTTGTTTTGAGAGGTATTTGCATCCGATACTTCAAACGACATACAATACTGTGCTGCCAGTATGAATGGCGGTAGCGTCCCCAGATGTGTCCACTGGTGAGTGCCATTGAGGTTGTATTTCAAAATCGCACATGAGCTTTCTGAAGCAACTGTGCCTTTTGCATATGCCATTGCCATAACAAAAAGCGTATCAGAGCTTGGAATGGACAATTTGTAGTTTACGATATCATGTGGCACAAACGTGGTAGATGAAACCGTGTATGACAACGAAGAGCCAGACTGTGTTGTTATCTCTGTCCAGTTGGAGGTGCCCGGAACGGCTACGTTCGACTCCCAGATCATTGCACGAGGGGCGCCATTAGCGTCGAGGTATCGACCCGAAACAAAGAAATGGTTCTGGTTACCTGGTACAAACTCCATATCGAGGTAGTCCCATCCATCGTTGTATCCTGAAAAGGTAGATGCAACAGGTGGTGTAATTTCCTGCCATGTGCTTGAACTTACCAATCGTGTATAAACGCGGTTGTGGGCAAAGGCATAAAGTCTGTTTCCATCCGGAGTTATTTTTACTAACTGAACTCGTTGAATCTCGTCCATCACTGAATTGTTTGCAATGGTTTCCTGTGTCCAGGTAGCTCCGCCGTCGGCAGAGTGAAGAATTCCTGCTCCTCCGATTAACCAATGGATACCGAGGGAGTTTCTGCTGAGAATGCGGTGTTCGTCTCCAGAGGTTCCTAAATAAATGTTGTTGTGGTTGGTAGGGTCTACGGCAATTGAGCTTACCCCAACAATTCCGTTGGCTAGCACAAAGCCATCCGTAAGGGGAAACCAGTCATCCCCTCCATTTGTGGTCTTAAAAAGTCCACCCATACATCCGGCCAGAAGTGTGTCCTGGCCATTTTTTGACGCCCATATCGCGTCGATTTTACCCATTTTTTGTAAGGGCATTTCAATCGGGCCCTTCAGGCGCCAGTTGCCCTGAAAACCGGAAACACCACAACCTGTTGATTGTTGTGTTTTTAATGCGCTCGACAGTTGGCTCCTGTACTGGGAAAACATATTGACCCCAGTGGTAGCATTGGCGTTTTGATCGTTTTTGACCACTCGGTCGCCCCAAAATTGTTGAAGAAATTTGAAATACGACAAGGTCCCTCCTTCTCTTTCGTCGGTTGCCACTGATTCAAAGTTTTGCAGCACATCTTCCAGCGTTGTGCTGGTGTCAAAGAGGTTAAGGGAGTCGTTCGGATTGGGCGCCTGCGCCCAGGAATAGAATGGATGACAGAGTAATAATCCTGTCAGTAACAATAGAAATAAACGGTTCATAACAATGGAAATAAGGTTGTTTGTTGGATAAGTTTAAGGCAAATTCAAGCCGGTTGTTACACAAATCTATTTTGTGCATGCAGGGCATTCAAGCTGGAATGAGCAGGTATGTTATCTCGATGATTATCCATACCGTTTCGTTGATTATGGATGTTGGTTTGTCAGTGCATTTTCCGCTTCTTCAAGTATTGATAGTGCGAAAGTTTAACCAACATTTAGGACGAAAAATACCTAGAACTGGTGATTTATTCTGAGGTCCTACAGCAATAAATTGTGTGCTCAATTACAACATGTCGAAACCTATTAATAATTTCGCTATGGGCTGTATACAACATTTAAGTGATAATTATGGCGATATCCTTGGCCTTATAGTTACCATCGCAATCTTCATTATTGGGTTGACTATTGAACGTAAAACCAAGCGCATTCAAGTCTTGGCAATAAGAAAAGACTTCATCAGGCCAATAATCGAATTTTCCAATGAAGCAATTGACGTCATTTCTCAATTAGAAGCCCTTTGTCATATGAATCCGGAGATTAAAGAGGTTAACCAAGTGTTTTGGGACAGGCGAAATGAGCTTCTATCTCAAGTGTCTTCACTCAGAGATAAGGGAAAACTGCTCCTTCCAAATGAATCTCCTAGAAGCTATGGCCAAAATAGATCTTCTGCCTACAGAGGAATTCGACAAAAATCATTAGACGCATTAAAGGCCGCTTTCTATGCGGGTGCTTCAATCAACTTTGTGGTCCAAGGATTTAACTTGGTTCCCGCTGAACTAACCGGTGAGATAGAGGACATCCAGGCCAAAAGAATTAAAAAGTCTCTTGACGAACTTCCTAGAGGCATAGCATTAGGTGGACCAACAATAGCCAGGCGAAAAGAAAAGGGTTGGTCAAGTAAACAAGCCATAGTCGAGGCAAAAAGACAATTCGTATCAGAGGTATTCGACATTATCGAACCTGAGACTTGGATAGAAAACATCAATAGCTTCCCCCTAAAAAAACAATCCAAAGGGGCTTAGAGTGCGAAGTGTGCCCTCACATTTGGATAAACTCCTGCTTAGTAAGGAGCAAAATAAAGTGGGTTCGTTTTGGGGAAATATTCGGATGAACTCTAAAACCCATTTAAGGAAGCACAGCCGTAGTCTTGACCTTTTTTAAATGCCTCCAATAAACCTTCTAAAAAACCTAACTACCATTCCTAGCCTAATTCATGAACTATTTGATGGGCAATCTTAGTGAATCCAAACCAGGTTAAGAAATTCTTCAGATCACCGTCAATTGAGAGCTTCGACAGAAGTTGAACATTCACAATGAAAAATACCTAGAACTGGTGATTTTATTTGGTTCTGTTTAGTCCTAGATTGAGCACCAGAAAGGTTGCTACAGTCAATGCCCGTCGAGGCAGTAGCGGAGATTCCTCAAGGTTTTATTTGAAGCAATATTGCCCGATATTAAGACAAAGAGGTTAAAACGAAACGTTCTTACTCCCTTCAGTTTGTTTTTTGGAGGAAAAGGTTTGATAGAATCTTACAAACAAAGACTAATTTACGAATCTTAAAATCTGCAAGATGACAGAAACCAAAACTGATTTAAGTGGACTGAATGAAAAACAAAGACAAGCAGTAGT
Source organism: Bacteroidia bacterium (assembly GCA_017640445.1). Lineage (GTDB taxonomy): Bacteria > Bacteroidota > Bacteroidia > NS11-12g > UBA9320 > UBA987. The sequence continues at coordinate 34,066 of JAEPQQ010000029.1, forward strand.
TTCTGAATGTAAAAGACTCCTTGTCCTCGCTGGGGCGGGTTCGGGTAAAACGAAAACACTTCTTCAAAAACTTATTTATCTCATTGAAGAAAAAGGAGTGAACCCAAGCAACATTTTGGCTATCACATTTACAAAAAACGCGGCCAACGAAATGCTTGATAGACTAATTATCTCTGCAGATGACACAGAAGAATATGCCGAGATTCTAGCCGATAAGAATCGAACAGCTAAAGAAAAAGAGACCGAAAGGTACTTTTTTACTAAGAAACACAAATGGATCGACAACTTAACCCTAAAGACTTTTCATAGCCTTTGCTACGGAATCATTCGAAATTTTGGAGTAAACGAATTTGATAACAAATTCAAAATTATTGGGGAGACGAAAGCCGCTGATCATGACTTTGCAAAGTATTCAGCGGTTGAAACTGTCTTTGAAGTAATTCACAAAATCCTAATAGAAAACTGCGAATCCAACGAGTATTTACTCAATTTGAAAAGGTACATTTTGGACTATATGATTGATAAAGTTCACGTCGAAAAAGACAAACGCCTTTCACTACCTAAAAACGGCAAATATTTCACAACATTAAATGGAACTAAGGTTCGTTCAAAGTCGGAGCAATACATTGCAGATTGGCTTTATCGCCACAGTATCAAATTTGAATATGAACCAAATGTGAATTTTAGCGATTTTGATTTTCGGCCAGACTTTTTTATCCCGGAAGCCAATCTGTACTTGGAGCACGTAAGTCAAAGAAGTTACCCTACAAGAGGAAAGGAACAGCAGTTCAATAAAGCAAACAAGCTACTTGTAAAAACATTTGAACACCAAACGAAGGATACTGCTCTTTTCAACTTGGCTCTGGAAAGAATCGTAAAAAACCGTCTTCCTTCGAATTATCACTTCTCTACTGCCCTATCTTTTGAAGAAGAGTTCAACTCTTACCACAAAGAAGTAAAAGATTTTTTGCGTCAAACTATGCGAGTGATTGATATGGTAAAAGTGGAAAACACACCAACTCAATCCCTTTTAGGAAAATCACAGAAAGACCAACACGAAAGAGTCCGTTGTTTTTACAAACTTGCTATTCCCTTAATCGAACAATATCAATCCTATTGTACGAATAAGTCATACCTAGACTTTAATGATATGATCACAAAAACTATTTCACTTTTTCAAAATCACAGTGAGATAGCAGATAAGTTCAGGGGTAAGTTTCAATATATTCTTGTAGATGAATTTCAGGATGTAAACAACTTACAGGTAGTATTGATTAAACTTCTATTGACAGATAACAGCCAGCTTTTCTGTGTTGGTGACGATTGGCAAAGTATATACGGGTTTAGAGGTTCAAATGTAGATTACATTGTCAATTTCAAAGATCATTTCAAAGAATCTGACACAATAAAATTGAGTATGAACTACCGAAGCACAGAACACATCGTTGGTGCTAGTAATGAGGTTATAAAACACAATAAATTTAAAGTCGACAAAAACGTCCAATCCAATAAAAAATCAAGTAGCAAGATTCACATTTACGCTGGTAAAAGTGAAACTCAAAACATTGAATACGTGCTTGACCGTGTAAAGAAACTGAAAGATAAGGGCTACGCAAAGGAGGATATTCTGTTTTTATATCGTCGAAGTAAAATGTATAGCCCGTATCTTGAGCGATTTAAACAAGAACGTGTTTACGTTTCGGGTAAGACTATTCACGCATCAAAAGGACTCGAGGCAAAAGCTGTTTTCATTATCGGCCTGACTGAAGGAAGTGGAGGTTTTCCAGACATCTGGATGGAAGACCGGATTTATCAAGTGATCAAAAGGTCTAATCACGACTTGTTACTTGAAGAAGAAAGACGGCTTTTTTATGTGGCTATAACAAGGGCAAAAGACGATCTGTTCTTAATCACTGAAAAGGGAAATGAATCCAGTTTCTTAAATGAAATCCCTGATAATTTCACTTTTAAAACAAGTAGTCCTTTTAAGTCAGTTATTGAAGAAATAACACTATGTTCTAATTGTAGCAACCGTTTGGACGAAGGCTTCGCTTTCTGTCCTTATTGCGGCGCGAAACAAAAAGTTCATGAGTAAGAAATAAGGAATTGTAGTAAATAAGGTAAGTGGGTAACGCTTCCCCTATTCAAACCAACCTCTTTCTGGCAAACGCATGGCCCGGGCCCTACTTCAAGTATTTCTCAAATTTATATGCCTAGTATTTATGCGAAAAGGTGATGTTAGTAATTAATGAGACGGCTTCTGGTTTTGGTGAAAGTGGCCTCCCCGTTCTCGTGCACCTGCAGCCTTCACGCCAGATTGGATGTGCATCCGGTTTAAAGTTTGCCATCAGCGCACTTTAGAATGTAGAGATACCGTTTGTCCTTTAAGAGTGTATTTTTCACGTTGGTTGTGTTGGTTTATACTAACGTTGTGGGTAATAGAAAAATAGAAATGAAGACATTAATCCTATCACTATTCACTTTAGCAATGACGAACGGTTTTAGCCAGGTAAAAGAGAACTGCTTTAAAGAAATTAAGAAAAGTGAGTGGAATTATTCCATATGTATTGATAGCCACATGGCGGTTGACGCAACCAGTGAATCAGAGTTGATAATCAAACAATACGAAATTTCTGAGAAAGAGACCAAGACACGTCAATTATCAATCTCCCTTGAGTATAACCATGATGGCAACACAGAACAAGAACTATGGGATACTCAATTTTCTGGAAAACAAACGAAGGGGCTGAAACTCTTGGAAAGAAAGGACAGTGTACTTATATCAGGAGAAAACCAATTTTATATAGTCAATAGGACTTTTGAAAACGAAAACAAAGAGCTAAGGGTGCTGTCTTCTGCAATTGGACTTTACAAAAATCAATATTACACTTTCCAGACTTTGGGAATTAATGACAAAAATGAAGCCCTAAACTTCCTATGTAAAGTGCTAAAGGAAACGACATTTTTTGGCGAACCTACTATGAAGAATGACAAAGCTATTAAGGATAAGTTCTTAAACACACTGACTGCTGGTATAAAGAAGAAAGAGGAGTTAAATGATATCTTAATCACCACTGACATTATGCTTTCCATTACTCCAGAAAAGGAAAAAGAATCAATGGTTGAGCAACTACCACAATTTGAGATGATGATGAAAAATTGGAATCAAACAGTTTATGATTTCATTGAAGAGATGGGTAAATATAAAGCGGTTACTATCAAGAGTTCTGATTTTAAAAGAGATAACTCTCAACCAAACATGACAGGTTATATGGCCTTAATCAACTTTGATTGTGATGGGCAAGAGATTGGCTACCGATTACTCTGTATGGAAATTGATGGACTAATGTACTTGGGGAAAATGGTGAAAAATTAATACTACACTCAACAAGATGTACAGTGAATACCCTTCGGATACACGCCATACATAGCCTTATTTTCTACGATATCTCAATCCGTATAGCTGGTGAGTATCTGCAATGATCCGTACTTACCAGAGCTGCAAATCAAAATAGCAATACGCCAGTGTGAGGTTGAGCGTGAGTTTAGAGAAGCAGTATGAAGTGCCTCGCTCTCCAGTATAGTTTTAATCATCGAGAATGTGGTAGATTCACCTATACTCGTTCAATGGGGGTTCCACGGTAATGCTTATTCATCGCGATCTCAAGGCCTATACACTTCAAGCTTGTCAAGATCTGCGTCTAAAAACTTTATTTCGCTGTCAAAGCTCCTTGGATTGGGTTCGGCTAACACCAAATACTTTCGTCTGAGGTAGGGAGTAAACAAACCAATAAAGGACTCTTCCGAAAGCATTTTTGCCGTGCCCTCCTCGACCCTTGACAAAGAACTAGTTAACTTATAAATCTGATTTTTTTTATCCAGTAAGCTGAATTTGAAATGCACATCGATGTCTCCCCAGGCTACAGTATCGTGACAATAGATGTCGTATTGGTTTTTCAACGATGTCATTGAATCAATCACGTAGTGGTAGAACTCAAACCAATCATCGTAAAAAAGCGTGTCATCACCCAGGAATTGGATATTAAATGGCTTGTTGTTCCTCTCGTAGACCACTAAGCCCAGTTCAGTATTTCTTAATTTAAACCACTTACAGGGTACGTTGTTTTTTAGCTTCCTACAGCCATCACTGGTATCGTTGAAAACATAGAATAGTCGAGTCAGGCTATCTGTACTTACGTGATTTTGTGCTTGAACCGTAATACCGCTAAAGATGCTAAAAACCAAAATCGCCAGAGAAGATTTTATAATTGATCGCCGAGATTGTTCCATAAATGCCAGTAATGCTAATATAACGCACAAATGTCTAAATTACTTGCATTTATAGTGTTTTGGTCGTAAATGCTTGAAATTGCTAAACCTAGCATGTGGGCGGTCACCGACCAAACCTACGAAGGCTTGGCGAGACTTAAACTTATATGGCTTACATGAGTCAAGTATAGCAAACCACAGGAGTACCTCCGACGGTACCTTGAAATCCCATATTACAAATCAAAATTCCAATCCGAGAACAGTCCAGGAAATTCCTTTTCAGATCGGGTTTGCGAGTGATCAACTTCGCTCCTTCCACGCAGTATTACGAAGGAGAAACAAAGCTTCAGTGATTGAAAGAGTGGTACGCGCAGAAATTCGTGTGAGTTCCAGTTTGGATGCAAGAGTGGTCCTCCCGCTTCAAGACGAACGGTTTGTCAAGCCCGTTCTCAATATCGCTTTGAATCGAGAAGTTTTCAGAAGGGATGATAATGAACTGGAGCCTACTTTGAGAAAATGCGTGCATGCTTTAAAAATGATTGACTCAGGGAAATCGAATACTGCACTGAAAAAACTAGAGGAACTGAATAACGACAACGTGAGATGTGTGTTAGAAATGTATGGATGAAAAGCACTATATAATAACGGCTATGAAGTTGCTGAATCTCCTAACCCATTCCTTCCTATTCAAGCTAGTCTCCTAAGATGTCGTCGTAGATGTCTTCCAGATTTAAAAAGTCTTCCTCATCTGTGTCTAATAATGTGACAATCCGACTAGCTGTTTCATCCTGTAAAACAACAAGTGTGAGTTGTTCATCATCCTTTAACCAAACAGCTTTGGTCTCCCGCCCTTTGTAGCTCACCACTATGATATCCGCAATCTGGTTTTCTAAAACAGATAACACCCGTGACCGATCATAACGGGACAAGGATTCGAACAATTTTATACGCCTGGACATAACTTTATACAAAGAAAAAGTACTTGGGACAAGGTTGTTGTGTTGAAGGTGAATTTGGAATAAAATTGGGAGATATGGTCTTTTTTTATAATAATATTCGGTTTTGCCGCTACTGGAGAGATAAATATAGAACATAACACCAAATTGATAAGCTTGTTGTTTAGCGCAACCAACCCCAAATCAGAAAACCGCCATCGCGGCGGTTTCCTTCAAAAACTGTTTTCTATCCGGCACCTGTACTGCGCCGAAAATTTAACAAGTATCCATATAGATTTTAATAGGTAATTTTTCTAATCGGATGTTTCTTCTTCCAACTTGATGATTCGGAGAATGGCGAGAACTTCACCTGTGGGATCACCTTCATCATCGTATTCATCAATCTCATCTTCCTCATAGGTAATAAGGAAGATTTTCCCAGAATACTCGTCAGAATATAAATCAATATCAATGTCATAATGTAACTCATCAAATAACCAAGATTTCTGATCACCAGATTGGAATTTGTACATACCATCAGATGTAACACCGACATATGTAGCTTTTATGGTTTTCGGACCCAAAGCACCTAGTGCCTTGTTAGTAGTAAAAATGCTAAATAACACTACCATTCCAAGAGCTTTCAATTTCATATTTGTGAAACGTTATTTTCAATGGTTGTTTGTGGTCTTTGTTTTCTAAAAACGAGGACCGGATGTCATACTTTCTTGTTGGTTTTCTGTTCTTTACTAATTTTTAATAGTTGATGATTTTAGGGTTGAATCCAAGGCCATTTAACTAAACCAAAGTTTCGAAATGACCTTGACCTTCAACCTATCTGACACTTTTACAATAATGCCAATTGGGATGTGCTTGTAGATTACTTAGCTACAGTAACTCGCTGCATTGCAGAGAAGTCGCCGTTTACTACTTGTACCATGTATACACCTGCTGATACATCTGAGATGTCTACGCTGTAGTTGCCACTTGCATCTACATCTACCATCTTGATGGTCTTACCAGTTGCATCCATGATGGAAATGTGTAGGTTGCTCTCTGGGTTGTTCACTTTTACGTTGAACACACCTGCGTTCGGGTTAGGATATACATCGAAGATATCGTTTGCCGCTACGTTCTCAACTCCTACAAGGTCAACTGCTACTTTCTCACAGTGCTCGCTGATACATCCTGCGTTGTTGATGATTGCCAAACAAATCTCAAAGCTGTCTACGTCTGCAGAGTACTTGTACGTTGGTGTTACGTCGCTTGAACGTCCACCGTCACCAAATCTCCAGTTGTATACGTTGGTTGGAAGTGTTGTAGCCTGGTTAGAGATGGTTACT
>JAEPQQ010000002.1:0-116833 GCA_017640445.1 Bacteroidia bacterium
GGTTCATTGATACTTAAGGAGTGCCAAAGTTACCATTTTATGCAAAGAATGACGTTGGTCAGGTGTAAGAGTGAGACATAAAGGTTGATGGGAAATTGACCTTAATCTAGAAGCTTAATCTCCCCAATAATGGTGGTGCCACCATAACACTTTACACTGGGTAAGGAGGAATCCACTTTGTTAAGATCTAACGGGAGACCACACCACGTTTCGAAGGCAATCAAAAAGGTGTTGTTGCGTTTATCCACCTGACACAGTTGAATTTTCTCCCGTGAGAGAAGCAGTGATGCCGACCAGTATTTCAACACGTAACTGTTAGCGTCTATTTCAAAAACTACCAGGTCATCTTCTTCTGGAATCTCAACCTGACCTATACGTTTCCCTTCTTTAAACCCGAGTTTGTATGAACTAACGCAAGCGTGTTTAACACCATCCAGATTTTTTAGTTGGTGTATTCTTTGAAACTGGGTTGACTTGAGCCATTCGGAATTCCCGTTTGAATTAAGTTTGACCAAATGCGTGGTATGGGTCTCATCCAGAGTTGGGTCTACCTTCATTCCGAATAAGTTCTTCTTCTGCGAGTAAAAACCTAAAACAACTCCCTGATTATTGGCCGATAAAGCATGGAATCTCGATTCGGCGTTGGCCGTTTTGATCCAACGGATCTTACCCTTCCCGGTATAACTTACTACATACATCTCGGCCAAATCATGTGGTTTGATCTCGTATTTGCGGGGAGTTAATGTTTGAAGTTTGTTGGAGAAAATTCCACCATTAAAATATGATCCGGCGAAGTATACAGTGCCATCTGGAGCTACACTTACAGCTGAACCTTCAGTAGTTTGTGTACAACAGGAGGGGTCACGGTAATGCACAATGTCGCCCCATAGAGGTATGCCAGTTTGTGCAATCGCCAGAATAAAGTCTCCACCTCCAGTGCCAGAAAATACTGGGGGTTCTATATTGCTGGCCAAGGTGTTTCCCTTTATAAAGCCATTAAGAATGATGGTGCCGTTTGGCTGAAACACACACCCTTCTATGTCCATCTCATCCAGGTTTGTTAAGTTTCGAACGGGTATTGATTTGAGGACAGAACCAGCTGAAGACAAGGTTACAAGGTTGATGCCAGGCATAAGCCGGGTTCCATAGGGAACCTGTACCTGTGATTTAGATTTTATGGGAGTTTGTACTTCCTTTTCCTGGCTGGTTTTATTGGTTTCCATGAGAATCCAGTTATCTAATACTTCTTGCTCATGGACGAGAAGTACACAAATGATCTCATTCTCTTCACCCTCAACCATGCCTAATATCTTCCCCTCTTCCTGATAGATCGTCTTGGTCCAATATGGCTTCCCACTTTGGTCCATACCAATGATCATGTCAGCGTTGGTGTTTTCAACCAGACCCATCTCCTGAAAAATTTGTCCTTTACTGTCTTTAAACACCTGATCGCCCTGTTGATAGCTAAGCCGTTCTTTGTCGATCCAGGCAACTGAACTACCATTGTCCAGCGAAACCACATTTTGATATAGAAAGGAGACTCCCTGAGAGGCAAGGGCACGTTCAAATTTGTTTTGAGCCCAAACAGTACTCGTTAAGAGAAGTAGTATGATCGTAATGGTATTGTTCGTCTTCATTCGCTTCTCGGGTATTCGTTTCCTTTTAAGTCAACATAAAACTTGGCGCCAGCTCGTTCGGCTGTGTACATGCCGGAATTATCCGGTCTGTAGGATAGTTCTTTGTAGATAGGGCGTATCAGGATGTTCCCATTTTTATCGGCCAGACCATTCCAACCATGTTTGTTTAGCATAAAATGGCCGTCATCGTCGTATCGAATGCCTTGATAATTTGAGAGTAATACCTTTTTGGATTCAAGGTTTACCATTTGTGAAAGTCCATGCACCGTTGCAATGGCAACGCCCTCTACGGTTCTGGTTATTTTATCATAAACAGGGTCCAGTATAATGTTACCATCCGTGTCCATTAAACCGCAGAGTTGCTTACTCCTATAATCCAGATCCTGTTGAGTGTAAAAGGAAATATAACCGCTTTCATGGTTGGAGGCCAGTGCCTGGTAAATGGGGGGTACGATAACCTTTCCATTGAAATCAAGCACACCTGACGCGCGTTTGTCATTGATCAGCACATTGAAGACAAGCCTGTTTTCAACGGGGTTTTCTCCATATCGGTCCTTAATAAGTGAAATGAATTGGATTTTTGAAAAATCGTAATACCTGGAATCGCAACCATCTGCCCCAGACCTGTAATCCGTTAACGATTTTCCCTTTGTGTAATAGGAGTACTTTCGTTCCAAATCAGCACGTTGTTGCTCCGACCAGGCATAGTACGCTGGTAAATCAAAGGTATTAGGATTGTATTCCGGGTCGAACGGTTCCAGATTGGTGTCCAAAAAAGAACTTTCTTTGTTTTTAAAGACCTGCACCTGCCCACATGGGTAGAGTTCGATGTTGGTGTATTCAGGTCCTAAAGCGCGTTTTTGATTTGAAAGATTGAATAGGGAATAGCGATTTTCACCTTTCCCCCTGATTACCGCCCAATGATTGTTCCACGCTCGTATATCGATAAGATTCGCTTTCAATACTTCCTTCCCGTAGCGATCAATGAGGCCAAAACGGTATTGTTTGTCTATGTGTTGTGTAACCTTTATGAGCCCATCGTGTTGATCGCTTAGCGATACCTGTCCATTAAGCGTAAAACTTGAACCATCGTCAGTGAAAACGACCGTTTCTTTATCACCTTCATTTCTGCTGTAATACCAGTTGCCCAACTTTTGCCATCGGTCCGCAGTGTAAGACACTCCCGTGAGTCGGTTGTATAGAATCTGCTTCTTTTCCTTAATGATTAGAAGGTAAGATGGATAAATGACTAAATGTGACTTGCTGTTATCGTCGTAAATCAGACTGCCATCGGTGGAATAGTAACTCGTGTTTCCATTTAGTTTCGTTGCCCTCAAGCTGTTTTCTCCATAAGATTCAACAAAAAGGTATTCGAATGGTACTATGACCGATCCATTTAAATCAACTGCACCAGCATAATACGAGTCCTGGCGTTTACGATGTGAAACGAGCACATTGGATATGCCAGTAGTTTGCGGCGGCGAGGAAAAACCAGGCTGTATTAAGTAGTTACCATTAGAAGTAAGCAGGCCATATCGGCCCTTTGGGTCGGCTACAACGAAGGTGTCTTTGGTGCCATGTAAAATAGCCACATCCGAGAACGCCTTGTTCGATACCAGATCACCATCACTGTTAAGTAGAAAAAGGTTCTCGCCTTTTCGAGCTTTGACAAACCAAGGTGAAATATGGGTAAGCTCATCGTACTCAAAAGGTATGACCGCCTTAAAGTTAACATTAAACCCACCCCATTTTGATTTTCTTTGAGCTAATGCAAGTCCGTTGTTGAAAGGAAGAGCCTGGTCTAAATTGGAGATTACTATTTTTTTGGATCCTACATCCTGATACCCCCATTTGCCCTTAATCTGAACGGGAGAGAAGACTTGTGCTTCCAATGTAACTGCGCAGTGTAAGACGCTGAATAGAATAAAAAACCGCGTTATTTTTTGATAGTTTTGTTTCAAAATTGATAGCAAGGAACAATGATAAAGCCATGATAAAGAAAATCCACCATAAACCTTCTACGAGTATGAACTCATTGTTCACTTTATTATTGTTCTTATTGACAGGTTCAGGCACATTCGCTCAACACACCGAATGGATGGCCTTTCAGAAAAGTGGTGAACTAATACAAGTAAGAGGCTTGGGTGTGGACCGAAATGAGAATGTTTATTCTGTAGGAAGGTTTAACGGAGAGTTGAGGGTAGGGTCCAGTGAGGCATTTCTAGATACGTTCGCGACCTATGGTCCATGGCAACAACATGTATTCACCAAACATGACCCGAATGGCAGATTATTGTTCGTTTCGTTAATCGAAACACGTGGTGGAAACTCGAATATGGCATTTTTTCGTAAAATGCATGTAACCTCTGAAGGGAGGATGATTGTGCACGTAATCTGTAAATACCACTTTTATTATGTCAATAGTCGGCTTGAAGAAACCAAATTGTCATCAGGTTATAACCACACTTCGATCCTTATTATTGATAACAACGGTGTATTGTTAGAACATGTTTCTGTACCGATTAAAGATTGTACTCAAATAACAGAAGATGAGAACGGGAACATTTTTATCCTGGCGAGAACCAATTATCGCAACTCCGATCTAAGTCAGCAATTGTTTCGGATAGATTATGGCTTAACCAGTGCCGTTGAAGTTCCCTTCCCAAAGGGTAACATTAATGCAATTCATTGTTTTGATGGTAAGTTGTGGATTGCCACCCTGGATCAGTATCAAAAGAGAGGATATTACCACTCCTACAACATAGGTCTGTTTCATTCAAAACTTTCCGACTTGCAGGAGTTTGCAGAAATAAGCAAGACCGAAATTGGATTTAGTCATTTCTGTAAGTTACAATTCGTAACCGAGGCAAAAAGGCTAAGGCTCTGCCTTTTGTCAAAAGCGTCGAATGAGTTCACATATAATTCAACAAAGCTAAATGTTGACAAGCAAGAAACGGGCTTATTGGTTCTTAACTCAAAATTAGAATTGGAAGACTATACGGCCTTTAAAGGGCTGAAAAATGACCTTAGCGTAATTGGACTGCGGAATGGTTCGTTTATACTACAGTTCTCTGTTTTGGATTCTGTTACAATAGGAGGGAAAACCGTACAGGTGTATCCCAGGCACAGGGATTTTGTGTATGAATTGGTTCATGTTAAATTGGATCCAAATTTGAAGTTTCAATGGGTTGTTAACGGAGGAGGAACGGCTACCAACTACCATGTTTCAGAAATGGTACTGAACGAAAGAGAAACACAACTGTACGTAGGAGCGGACCTAATTGACTATGGTGACTTAGACTGTGGTTATACGGAAGTCGATTGGAGCTCGAGTTACTACATTAGGAAGGTTAACCTGCAATAAGCTGCGAAAAAGAGCAGTGGTCTCCAACCGCATTCCGGTTAAAACCTTTGCGCCATGTGTACCCGTCACTCCTAGTTAGTTACAGGTTGGTAATTTGCTGATTTTGAGGCATAAACGCTTAACTTTTTTTGACGACTTGAAGAGGTTGTTCTAATTTGGAAGAGCATTAAGCCGTGGGTTTGAGTAGTTGCGTGATGTAGATCTGATGAACAGTAGTGTTAGTAATTAACGATAGATGACCTACACCAAATACCGCGGTTGTCTAAACATTATTAACAAATCTCCTAAATCAATGAGTAACTTATCTAATCCCTGCGTTGACCCAATTAATGATTCGCAGTATCCCCAATTCGAACCGTATAGCGGTCCTAAACCTGTGCTTCCAGAGTATTGGAAATGTACGGCGCTCCTTCACCCATTTAGTCCGGTACAGCATAACAGTACCTCAGCTGAGATTGCAAGCCCCTTTTTTGAGGTGTGTATCGCCTCAATAAGCTACGCCGCCGGTATAGGAATGGATGCGTTTCTGATTGGTAGTTCGGGCAGAAGGTGGTGGTATAAAATTACACCCACCGAAACTCTGGTTTCTGAAGACGGGGTTCATTACACTCCCGTAGATATGGGTTGGTCCCTGCCCACCACGGATTGGTTTGGCGATAAAACAAACGAAGCACAGTGCTCAGGTACAAGTTATCTTAACTGGATGGAAGCACAACATGTGGATTGGTGGAAAATACCAGTTGGCAATAGCCCGACAGAGCCGCCGGCAACCTGGATGTGGTTTGATCACTCGTTAAAACTTCCAATGCGCATGATGTTTGGTCAGGGACCTACAACTCCGATTCTTGGAGATCCATCACAACTCGCCCTTTTCCAAATGTTCTCGTTTACGTATTTCCCGTCATTCGAAGCCCTACCGAGCAATCCGTTAGGTACGCCATTGGAAGTTCCGGATATACCTGGTTTCAATTTTGGGAATCCAAACAACTATCAGTTGTTTGAATGGAATACGAATTTTGGAATGACTGTGTTCATGACTCCTGTTAACGAGAAGTTCAATCCACTTCCCACAAGGGTGCTGTATGTGTGGAAACCGGATAATGAGTATCATTTGTCTACGGACCGTAGTCAAAGCACGCTGATGAAATACAACTACAATCAAGGGAATCCTTTTACATCGCAGGTGGCCTTGTTAACAGGTGCTGTGCCCGAACATCAAACACCACCACCAAACAGTGACGCGGGTTTTCTTATCAATTATGATGGAGAGACCATCACCAACTGCATGGGTTTTGGGAATTTTCCATTCCCACAGGAACCACCAAACTGGGCTCAAATACCCGCTGTTCAAGGCACTATTCATGCTACAGTAGACGACAATCCAACGCTTTGTCCGAACAACACAGTAACCATTATATCGGTTTTGTTCCCTCCGTCGTTACCACAATATCCGGATTCTACCTACCTGTGGACCTGGTACAGCCCACTTGACCCAACGGGTGCAAGTAGCCGGCCAGTTACCTTCATGCAATCACAGTCTGGGGTTAACAAGGGCACTAGCCTGGCACTGGCAGATTACTTCGATTACGAGGAGTATGGCTCACCCATCCCGCCTTGTAATTTTGATGTCCCGCCTGCTGACTTCCACATTGAAGCAAAGAAAAGCTGGCAACGAACCGGCATTACTATGAACCCCGAAACCAAGGCAACGATCACCTATGTTGATGGAACCTGGACGGCAAACCCCAACGACAACGGAGGCCAATTGTACAATGCCGCAGGTAATCCAACATATATCAATGCAAAACCGGGATATACGATGGAAAATAAGAACGAAGGTTCGCTTATTGGAAGAGTGGGCCAGCAGGTGTTCTTTATCGGCATGGGGGCAACAACTCCTCCTGGATTAAGTGGAGAATTGGAACTGTGTATTAACGACGACCTCAATGGCATCTATGGAGCTGGATTAACCGACAATAAAGGTTCGGTTCATGTTCAGATCTCTGTTGGATTTGCCTGATCAAATTTCAGAAGCCCTTGTCTGCAGATAGAGGCAAGGGCTTTTTTTAGAGTCATAAAACATGAACATATCAACCTATATTCAGGATAATAGCTTTCCCAATACCGCTGGTTTTGACATAAAGGATGTAAGCTGGCTTACATTATCGCCGGATGGAACCGAGCTGTACCTGCTGCAACGCGGACTTCCTTGCGTTTCGGTTTGGGATTTAAACGGAAACCATCTGCGCGATTGGGATACAAACGAATTGGCTTGCCCCCATTCATTAAAGTTCCAGGTGATACAAGGTGGAGGCTATCGTATATGGATTACCGACATGGCATCGCCATCCATGACGGGTGATCTATGTGGTCATTGTATAAAACAGTTTGATACCTCTGGAAATTATTTGGGTAGTATTGGAGTCTGCGGCGAAAACTCGGAAGGAACTGGTGTTAACCCCGTTCAATTCGATAAAGTGACAGATGTGTCCTTTGATTCCGGAGGGTACATGTGGGTTACAGACGGTGATCTAAATGGTCTTAACAATAGGGTTTTGCAGATTAATCCCTTGACACAGGAGGTGGTTCAGGAATGGTCAGCACCAAATAATCTACCAGGGTCGGGCCCAAAAGAGTTTCACCTTCCTCATTCAATAGATGTTGACGACCTGAATCGAGTGTGGGTTGCAGATGCACTTAACAACAGGGTTCAGATTATCGGTACTGATGGTACGTTTCTTCAGGAGTTGAAATGTTTTGGTTCGGATGGAGTTTATGGTGTACGTGTTCGCAGAGACCCGTCCACAGGTCTGATGCAACTCTACGTTACAACCAGTCCAACCAACAACCCAACGGGCGGTGTGGTGAAAATCTTTCCAGTAGCGCAGCATGGAATCCCGGTACCAGACAACTGCTTTGCAGAATATGAATGGTCGATTCATTTACAGCAGGGTACGTCAACTGGTATGTTGCATATGATTGATGCGACATCGAACGGGCAACAATTATTTATAGCCACCTTAGGTGGTGATTTGCGGCCACAAAAATGGATAAAAGTCTATGAACCCGATGAGGATTCGCCAGCTTGAGTCTAGAAGTATTACCCCTCCCAATTGTGCAATCTTCAAGAAAACCGGTCTGCAAGGGTTGGGGTAGGCAAGGTTGTAAACGAGATTTACTCATGCACCAATAATCTACCACCACGGCGTTGGCCGTTTTCCAATTGAACTGACCACAGGTAAAGCCCTGTGCCAAGCCGTATATCAAGTGAATTTTTGCCAATGGTTTCTGTGTGGTAGATATCCCGACCGAATAGGTCAGAGATAATAAACTCTCCTTTTAATCCAGGGGGAAGCATGACCGAAAGTGGCTTGCCAACCTGCAGTGGATTCGAACCAATACGCACTTCAACATCTTTGGTAATGTTGTTCACTGAAACATATGAATCATTGCTTAGTTCCACGATGGTATGCGTAAACGGTTTGTCGTTTGCCCAGCGGTCTCCACTGGTAGCTAAATAGACTTTACCCTCAGGGGAAACACAAATATCCCGAAGCCTTTGTAATTGGTTTTGAAAGTATGTGGTCTGACGAATCACAGAATCACCCGTAGCATTGAACGTAAAGGCAATCAGGCTTTTGTCTTTTAGAACGGTCATTAGGAGTTTACCTCGCCATTCTGGTATACTCGGATGGTCATACCATATGATGTCAGAAGGGGCAATGGTAGGCGTCCAGATGGCAAGGGGTTCCGAAACATTTGCCGTGTCGCAGTAAGCGTCTTCAGGAGGGCTATCGCATAGGCCATGGACTCTTGGCCACCCATAGTTGGCTGCAGGTTTGAGAATGTTCAATTCGTCATCTGTGGTAGGTCCGTGTTCGCTACTGTACAGTATTCCGTTTGGAGCAAGCCAAAGTCCCTGTGCATTCCGGTGTCCGTAAGACCAAACAACACTGTTTGGGTTTGGGTTGTCAGCCGGAACACTGCCATCGAGATTCATTCGAAGAATTTTTCCCACTACCGAGTTCTTGTTGAGTGGTAATGCCTGATTTTGTGCATCACCTGTACTCATGAGCAGCGTGTTGTCAGGTAAAATAATTAAGCGGCACCCCACATGGGTAGTATTGCCCGGGATATCTTCAATCAATGTGTCAGCTGGGAAAAGTGTGTCGTTGCTGTAGTTGAACCGGACTACCCGTTCCCGAATGGAAGAATTTGATACATACGTATACGCGATGAATACATGCGGGTTGTTGCTGAAATCGGGATGCAGAACCATGCCCAACATGCCTGTTTCTGCGCGTTCGTATACTTGGTCCGACATGTCGAGCAATACCGCCGTTTGCCCTGTTTCAGGGTTGATGCGGCTAACCCGACCAAAGCGTTCGGTTACCCATATGTTACTGTCTGGCCCCCATATAATTTCCCAAGGGATGTCGAGCGAATCCTTTATTACTCGTGCAGTAACAACTGTGGAGTCCAGGGTGTAAGTGGTTTGAGCCTCTGTTTTGAGGGTAAAGAATGCAAGAATTAATCCTGTCAGAAGAACAAATCGTTTCATGCCGAAAAGGTACAACAACTTGAGTGTTGGTTAACCCAGGTCTTGTCAGGAGATTGTTATATGGTTTGGATGAAGGGCTGTTATTCGTTCTGAGTTGTTAAGGCGATTAAATCCAACACACTTGCTCATTCATTCCGTGTAATCAATAGCTCAAACTACATGGTTACTCAATTTGACATTCTGAAATACCCTTATTAAATACTATTGCCTTTAGGGTATCGTTAAGAAATTGACCGAACTGCCTTTGTAATTTTGAGAACCGAGAAGGGGAAGTAAGGGCAGTGATTATGAAGTAAATATGTTTGTTTTGGCGACCCGCAATCGATCTAACACTAACACGTTCACAAACCAGATAGATTCTATGTTAAATATGCCGTCACTTAATCGTTCTCTCCATTTCTTACAGATTTTGTTGCTACTATGCGCCAGTTTGGTTGTCAGCCGACAAGCCTTAGGTCAAAATTGGAAACAAAAAGGGCAATCCATATACGGTTTAACTCCGAACATTAAGTTGGGAGAGGGAGCAAGTATCAACGCCACCGGAGATGTAGTTGCTGTAGGTTCGCCTTTTGCACATGGAAACGTGGGTTTGGTGCGTGTTTATTATTGGGATGACGGGAAGTGGGAACAGAAAGGCCAGGACCTTATTGGAGACCAGGGCCAATTAGGAATGAATGTAACACTTGATTCAGCTGGTAACCGATTGTCAGCCGGTCGGGGTAAGATTACGAGCTTCCAATGGAATGGTGTGAGTTGGGTTAAGATGGGAAAGGACATAGCCATTGAAGGAAATGGGGGTGCAGATGAGATTGAGTTTAGCAGTGATGGGAACCGACTGGTTGTTGGTGTAAAAGAAACAAATACAGACGGCATGCATCGGGGGTATGTAGCTGTTTACGATTGGGATGGAACGGATTGGGAAATTGCTGGAGAGCCAATTTATGGGAAGAAAGGTGAATGGCATGGTTCATCGGCAAGCATCAGTTCCGATGGTTCAACGATGGCCGTAGGAGCTTCTTATGGTCTGGTGGGAAATGGAACGAATGGTTACGTCCAGGTGTACCATTGGGACGGAGAAAAATGGAACCAAAGAGGGAAGGACATCTTAGGTCTCACAGAAGGTGGACGGTGGTCTAGAGTTAGTTTAAATTCTGATGGAAGTCTTATAGCGATTGGCGCAACCTTTGGCAATCGGGTCAGAGTGCTTAAGTGGACCGGCGAGAATTGGGAACAATTGGGAACCCCTATTTTAGGGTCGTCTGGCTCATTTTTTGGCAGTAACATTGACCTGAGTGACGAAGGGTCCGTTCTTGCTGTAGGTGCATTCTTTGAAGAGGTAGATGGAAAAAGCGTGGGAGCAGTTCATGTGTATCGGTGGAATGGTGTGATTTGGACTCAAATTGCCAATACCATTGTTGGAGAACATGTAGATGACCTCGCCGGGGTAGAACTAGAGGTGGCTCATGATGGACGAACAGTGGTGGTTTCTTCAACCGGAAGCAATGAACGGTCCGGCCAGATTCGAGTGTTTCATCGATGTCCCTATTACTCTACAGATAACGTTGTAGCATGCGATAGCCTTCGGTGGATTGATGGTAGTACCTATTTTACGAGCAATCGTACAGCCTTAGATACATTGATTAGTAAGGAAGGGTGTGACAGCATCGTTCGGTTGGATCTGAAACTTAAGCATAGTGTAGAAGTAGAAGACGCACATACAGCGTGCGATGAGTTTCAATGGATTGATGGTAAAACCTATACGGAAAGTAATAACTCCGAAACGCTTTATTTGACTCGCGCAAACGGATGCGATAGTGTAGTTCGACTGAATTTAGTTATAAACGAATCGCCGAGTTTACAACTGACACAAGATACAAGTGTATGTTATGGTGATAGTGCAGAACTCACGGTTGAAACATCTTCAACCCACTTGTACTGGAACACGGGTGACACATCAAAATCAATTAGAGCATCCAAAGGAAGGTTTATAGCAACTGCTTCATTTATGGATTGTGAAACGTCTGACTCAGTTTTTGTTTCGGAGTTTCCACCACTAAAACTGGCGCTTGAGGACGCGTATTACATCTGTCCACACAATCAGGAGCTCGTTCGTCTTGATGCAGGTAATGGTTTTGACACCTATTTGTGGTATCCTACAAACGATACGACCCGATGGATCATCGTTGGCCAACTAGGAGATTATTTCGTGGTAGTTGATGATTTCAGAGGTTGCTCTGGAGACAAAGGAACCCGTGTAGAGCAACGTTGTGACCTAACCTATTTTTTCCCTAATGCTTTTTCTCCCAACAACGATGGGTTGAACGATTTCTTTCGACCTGTGAGCAGTGATATTGAGTCGTTAAGGTTAAAGGTTTACAGCCGTTGGGGGGAACTCATTTATGAAGGCAGTGATTTAAAGGGTTGGGATGGCTCTGGAGCGTCAAAAGGAATGTATCTGTTTCAAGCCGAACTCCATGGCTACAACAATGGCAATCAGATTATTTACCAGGATTCCGGTACATTCTTTCTGGTTCGTTAAACAATACCAGATTTAGGGAAATGTATAGCCGGTTTGGCCATCATTTATTGGGATGACGACCAAGTGCATATTAGTTGTTTCTGATTAGTTTTAACACATGTTGCAGCTGGCTGTCTTTCCCATTGATCAAGTCTTCTACAGTCAGGTTAACCTCTATGTCCGGTTGCACTCCACTTCCTTTTTTAACCGTTGTGTCCCTTACGTGTCGGTTTATTTTAACCAACGAAATGAGAACCTGAATCTTTGAGTTAGGTAAGGTGTAAATTATGGGATACCCACCGGTTTGCGAATAATAACCTCCACCGGTTTCCTCACCCACCAACGGTATGCCTTGGTTCTTGCAGAACAATGCAAAACTTGAACCTGCAGAGAAGGTTTGTCCTCCAATCATTACGTATACGTTGCCGGTATATCTTTTCTTATTGGGAGTCATAAGAGGTTCGTTTTCATCGTTGCTTTGAATCCACCTGTTTTCGATGTGTTCGGCGTTTAAATAGTACTCCTCAAAAAACGTCTCATACGTGTAGCCATTGACCAGATTCTGGCTATACTGTTTCTCGGGTAAAACAGACACAACGACCTCGGATGAATTACGTTGCTTAAACGCATCGTTCGCAACGTATGAGTAGGTGTGAATCGCGTTTACGGGATACCCGCCTTCGTTTTGCCTGATGTCAATAACCAAATTTTTGGCTTTTTTTCGTTTGATGGTCTTAAAAACATCTTTGAGTGTAGATTGGTATTCCTCCGCATTAAGATAAAACGTGTTGACGGTTAATACCGCGGTATTCAGCGAATCTATAAAGTGTACGGAAGGCTTTTTTATGCCTAGGGCTTTCATGGGTAAATAGGAGTTCCTTTTTGCGAAACGTTGACCGATGTGTTCAAAGGGTTCGCTTTCAACTCGCTTGGTGTGCGTTTGGTTGTGAGGAGTTTTGTAGGTTATGTCATAGGCTGTTTTTACACCGAATTCATAAAAATGAAGGATGCCAAACTCCCGCTCCACTTGTCGATCTTTCTTACTTGTGTTAAAACCATCCGAAGGGGCGTATTCCATTAAGTTTTGCCTGATTTTTGATCCTGATATTCCGTCAATGGATAGTATTTCTGAACCTACAGGAATGCCAAAATCATCCGTATCGGTGTAGAGTCTTTTATCGATTATTTTTACGAGTAACGGAAAAAGTTTAGGGACAGAATCGAGTAGGGGTCTCATAACAATCAAGTGACCGTCTCGCACATGATCCGTTAATTTGGTTAGCGATCTGTAAAGGTCGTTGTTGTTTCGAATGGTTGCTAATTGTTCGTTCTCAAAGTTGTCAAAAAGGCTATTCCACTCGGATTGTGAAGTATAGTCGTATAAAGCCGGATGGCCTTTCGTTAGAACATTTTTTAAGATATGATAGTCTTCCAGGGCCTGTTCCCTTGTTAATTGACGTTGGCCAAGAGCGATGGAAGGCAATAGAACGGCCAGCATCAATGTGTGGGTTTTCAGTTTCATTGTATGTAGTAACGTTTAGTATGAGCCATAAGTTACGTGCAACATGCCCACATGTAACCAGCATATGTGTAAGAGGATTTAATCGCTAAACTTTGATACGATTGCATTTAGAGAAGCCAGGTCCGCCTTGGTTTTTAGATATGAGTCAATTTCGGTATTCCCCATGTTTTGAATCTTGTATTCAGGCAATTTGTCTTTGAACATCAGATATACAAAAGTGTCTACAACTCTTTCTTTCATGCCGTGAGAGAGGTTGTGCCTTTGCACAATTGAGCTCTCCAATCCCATATGCGTAATTTCATGAATGATGGTGTTGGCAGGATTCTCATAGTTCATAAATCCACCCTCTTGGTTGGTTAACAGCGTTACAGTGCCTTTGTCAGGATCATAACTGCCTCCCGTTCCGTAAAGGGTGAAGAGTATTTGATAGGTGTCAAACATGTTGAAGTTCCAGTCCCATTCACTCCGTTTAGAATCTATTTCATTAACAAGGGTTTGGATAAGGTCAATCTGATTGTTAACTCGTTCCATTGCTTTCTGGTAGTCGATCGGGTTGAATATCCCAGTTTCAACCAGCGTATAAATTGCAGAAAAGTCTTCGTTTCCAAAACTCCCGTTTTTCGATTTTACAATCAAAGAGTCGATCAATGGATCTTCCGGTAACCGAATGGTATAGCCCTGCTCTTCTAAGAAGGTAATGTCATTAATTGTCCTCCAGATTGAGCTAGCCTCTTGTTCTATGGTGGGTGGAACTATTTCAATGCGGTGCTGAGATGTTTGTGAGTTACAACTGGAAACAGTTGCCAGTAGAACAAGTATAAGAATTGACTGGGATAATCTCATTCGGATGAACCAAAACTGTGGCTCGAGCGAAGTTACGTAAGCCCGTTACAATAATCAACGTTTATAATAACCTTTGGGCAGTTCCCACTTTTATTTAAGATACGATGGGTGTTTCACAACAGCCAGTCAGTGTATTGAACCGCCAGGGAAAGCTAAATGATTGATCGGCCGGTAAAACCAGTTTTACTCGTGGGTGTAAATGTCGAATTACGCGTACCTTCCGGAGTAGTTGTGCCTTAAGGTTTGAGCCATCGCAGTGCATGCTCATTGACCATAATCAGATAGAGTTGCGGTTTCCATTCAACGGTGCTGAGCCTTATTACTTCCTGTTTTATCTTCGTTTCGGTTACCTTGTTGCCAAGTACATCATACACCATTACCTGACCTGTATAGTCTTCGGGTACTTCGATGCGAATTTCATCATTGTCGATATGAAGAAGCCTGGGAGAGCCAAGGATGGGTGACTCACTTTTATGGGCAAGTAGGAAGGTCTCAGAATGTCCGTCAAAATCCCATTGGATCAGCTTGAAAAAGTTCGGTCCTGGCTGTATATCGTTGAGGATATGTTCATACCTATTGATCATAACCGAGGTTCCATGACCCGGAATTTCAGCGATGTAGCGAAACTGGTTTCCGTTGTGGCTGTGGTATAACTCAAAAGCACGATTGTTGAGTTCGGAAGCGGTTGCCCACGAAACGTGTATCGATTGATTTTTTCGTTCTGATCGGAAGTAGATCATTTCGACCGGAAGCGTGCTGGAACTGTCAAAACCACCTGCGGTGTTTACCTGGTCAAATGAAAAGTTCGCACCACCACCGTTACACGAGGCGATCTTGACGTTGCCAACATTAAAGTCGCGATTAGCATTGCATGAACCTATGCCATTGGCCAGTTTCCCACCGTTAATAAGTACCAGTTTTCCACCTGATCCAATATCAAAACCGAAGTTACCATCAAACACAATAGAGTCGTTGTCTACAATAACAACAACATCTGCACTGGCGAGAACGGTGTAATCTGCACTTATGGTTAGCGTTGCACTAATATACATGGTATCACCATCGGTAAGCGAACTACAGGTATTTGTACCCGCGGTAGTGTTGCTCGTAATGTTACAGCGAGCAGCAAGCGCTGTGTGAGAGATGAGTGACATTGCTGAAAAAAACCCCAGAAGTTGGAGGAGTCTTAATGAAAAAATCCCATTGAGTCGCGACATTGAGTAAGCTTTAGTAGTTAAAAAACGTGTCCAAGATGCCCTGATTACTCTCAATGAGCTGTAGGGTTGAGTTACCAGAAAGAATTTATGTACCTGTCTTCGAACTTTACCGAACCAAGGTGTGGCAAGGCTTTTTGCAAGTGTCGAAGTTCAGTTGAGCGTGACCGTCTGGTTGAGAGTCTTCACCAGACTCATCATTTTGTCGATGGAATCCACAATTTCCGGTCGACGACAACAAAGCCCATACGTGACGTTGTGCGTCACAATGAAGCTTCCGAATTCTTTTTATAACTGTAACTACGCGGGAATCTAATCCACAATATTACGAATATAAACCTTGTTGTCTAGAGTACAATAAGAAGATGTGGTTTTTTGAGAGCGAAACGTGTTCAGTGCGGTCATTGGGTTTGATGAAATTGGATACAGTCTGCGTCATCTAAATAACCTGAATTTTTGGATAATGGCAAAGCCGAGACCTTATCCTGAATAACTAGTTAGAAATAACAGTTGTTTGCCATGGCTAATCATAATATGTTTGACTGAATAAGGTTTCTTAACTTTTAGCCGGATAATAATACGCTATTGACAATACATCCGTTTTCTAAATCAAGCTCATGCGATGCGAGGTGACGGGATGGCATTAAAGAAGTTCCCCCCTGGAACGGATTATGATGTAATCGACTCTTTTGAGGAGATCATTGCATTTACGGCCGCGCGCTTCATTACAAAGAATAATTTGAGCCCGTATACGCATGACGACCTTTGTCAGTACATTAGGTTAAGGCTGCTGGAAACATTGGCCAAGATTCGTGAAAACTATAAAGGCGAGGCGAGACTCACAACTTATATTTCTGCAGTGGTGTTAAATTTATGCCGGGAGTTCAGAAGAAAGTACTGTTCCAGGTCAATCTTCTCAGATTCAGATACAAGTTCGAATCATGAGGTTTCATTGACTGGGGCCGGGACCCAGACCGATAGTAAATTGCACATTTCATATGAGTTGGAAAAACTACGCTTGATATTTGCTTTATATGGTGCGCGTGAACAGAAAGTTAAAATTGCTCTTATGGCCTATTTTGATATAAATATTTCGATCGACGATGTTTTAAAGTACATCTCGGATAGGGGCAAGTCAGAGACGGTGCTTCAACAGATTAAATCTGCCCATGACAAACCAAAAAAAGAGATAATCTCCAGGTTAACGGATATATTCAATGACCTGGAAGACAAGAACACCACGTTTGAGGCTACCAAAAAGTGGATTTCCCGGGCGATAAATGACATTTTATCTATGTTAAATCGAGATTCCAGTATCCATACAAAAGAGACCCTGGGTATCTTGTTAGAGGTATATTGTTCCACCGATAAACAGAAAGGCAATGGAAGATAGTTCTGAGCAGGCAACACACTTAACTGAATACCAATTGTCGATTGTGGCCGACGCCATGGAAGACGGTCGCATAGACGAAGTTGATTCAGATATCCGTTTTCATCTCGAGGAATGTCTTGAGTGTAAACATGCCGTGTTGGAATTGGTTGAAAACATGACCGCGATGCATCAGAGTTTTTCGAACACCACAAGCCCTGAACCCAGGAAAATTGAGAGATATTCGGTCAATGTACGGTGGATTGCAGCGGCTGCCACAGTATTGTTGTTTTTGTCAATCGTTTTTTCCCTTTATCAAAGAAACCGGTACGAATCGGAGATTGCCTTGATTCAGGGGGGAATTAAGCAAGGCACACCAACCAAAACAGCCGAACAGACTTCCATGTTAGACAGCCTCGAAGAGGCAATTTATAACCTGAAAGTAAAGCAAAATCGGTACATCGATTCGGTTGCCAGCCTTGAAGAGAAGTTAATTCTTCATAACGATTTGTTGGCCCAACTTTATGCACCAAACCCCGAGTTGGAAGAGGAAATGAGCATTTTGGTGCGTTCCGATTACGTAGAGGTAATTGAACCCCACCTAAGAAGTAGAGTTCAAAATGGTTTCTTAACGTTCGAATGGAAAGAGTCTAACCAGGTTCTCGATCTATTGATATACAGCAACAAGGGGTTGCGGGTAATTCATCAGAATCAGATCAAAAACATGCATAAGCAATCCGTATCCAAACTAGCGCCGGGTTTGTATTACTACGAGTTGTTCCGAGGTGATGAAATGGTTGCAATGGGGAAGTTTCAACTAAAACCAAATTAGCACTACCGAATGAGTTGAAAGGCTGCCCAGTGATACGAACTGTATTTTTCTCTCATCGTCATTTGGGCCCTAGCAAAGGCTTGTCGGATGTCACCCTCCTTGAGAAGATTTTGGTAAAAGGTCACCATAAATTCCATAGTGGTCTCATCCGAGACCTTCCAAAGAGAATATAGTATGTAATCAACACCTGCAATTTTAAACGCCCTCTGCAGGCCGTAAAGCTCTCCGATTTTATTTGTCAGGCCAAGTCCACTCTCACACGAAGAGAGCACGACTAACTTGGTCGATTGTAGATTGAGAGACGATATTTCCGGTGCGGTTAAAACACCATCTCCAAAATCTTTAAGATTCGATTTAAGTTCATAACAAGTATTGGCGCCAGCCATAACGAGTCCTGATTTCGTATAAGTGGTTGTCAACGCATGCGAAGCGTTGTCTACACCCTTCTTTAAGTAAAGGCCGTGTGTTGAAATATGAAGAATATCTAAATGGGTACTGTCCGAAATACGGTTTAATGCGTTTTCCGTTGCGTTAATGTCCTTAAAAAGGTAAACGCTATCAACCTCGTTTTGTAACAGTTCGTACAAACGGTCCACTTCGACAACTGAGTGTGGAAGTGGTTTCCAGTCGCTCCCTCTTAGGTTAGGAAGGTCAGCGAATTGCGACGTTGTATCCACATACACGGCTTTTTTCCCAGGGTCGAGGCTATACTGTATACCTCCAAAAAGCGAAACCTGAGATGTTTTAAAGCTGAAGGGTGGTTTGGGAAGGCCGACCAACTGCCCCGAGGAGTTTAGTAAGTCGATGGTTATATGGTCCATCAGAGTTGTGTTCCCTGTTGACTTCAACGCGGAGTGGTTAATCCCGTGAAGCATTCCCGACATAGAAACATACAAGTGTTTTGCTTTTGGTTTACGCTGCACTATTTCCGACCAAATGAGACTATATAAAGTTGAATCTTGATCGTAAATACGCTTGATATACTTAAATTCAGATTCGTACTGCATCCTTGACAAGACTTTTTTTAGCGAATCCTCGGTGCATACGAAATGGAACTCAGGGAACTTGCTTTTATGATCAAAAAGAAAAGCCCCATAAGACCATTTTCCGGTTCGCCCAATATTACGGTATCTAACAAATTCTACTCCTAGTTCTTCCTCGTTTAAGGAAGATTGTAGCTCACTCCACGACATATCCGGTACGCGCTCAAATTCAGAATGTCCTTGAAGGGTCTGGTAGAATTCCTTTTCGAGCGATAACATCACATTTCGGTTGGAGTCTGTATTTTTATCCGTTTCACCATATCTGAGTTTTTGATAATAGGCTTTCCGGTAGGTCAACCACTTATTGAGTGATTCAATTTGTGTGGTATCGCGGGAGTTATTTACTTCTTTTTGAATGTTTCCCAACGAACGCATTGTGAAACTCTTAAGGAAACGCCAATAGTCCAATACCATAATATTTAAACCCATGTGCGAGACACTATCTTCTTCCAGAATAGTGAGTACCTGATTTAAATTGGTTCGTTTTCGATCAACAAAGATGTCTTTTTCGGCTTCTGGAAGCAAAGCGGTGGTCAATACCATGCTGGCTTGCCGCATGGGTATAAGTTTAAGTCCCACGGTGGCTGCAGAATCATAGTCGCCGAGTTTAATATAGGCTTCAATTAAGTGATCGTATGTAAGAAAGGAAGGGTTGTGATTTTTTAAGCTTTCCAGATGGGCGTTTGCTCGTTTTGAAAACTCGATTGCCTTACGGTAGTCGGCGCAACTCAAATAACTAGAAGATATGTTGGAATATGTTTTTCCGAGATGTCTTGGCGAAAGGCTAAATTGAGCGACATAAAGGGCCAGTCGTTCCTGAATTCTCTCATGCAGGGAATAAACCCGTTCGCACATATTGTTAGACGAATAAACACCGGCAAGACTAACCAGCATTATCACATACTCATAGGAAGTAGTGTCACCACTGGTTTCTATCACGTCTATGCTTTTTTTAAGGTACTTTATAGTACTATCAGTTTCGTTTTGCTGCATAAAGCTACGAGCCATGCTGGAATAGGCAGGTATCAGATAGTTGTAGTCATCAATAAGTGGAATAGCACGGCGAGAAATAGCAATCGATTTCTCATGATTTTGCGTCATGTAATAAATCGCACCGAGAAGCACCATGAACGAACCTTCCCCTAATTTACTGCCTCGTGTGTCGTCTTTATATTCCTTAAGAATCTGTTTTACAAATGCTTCGCTTTGGTCAATCAGGTTGTTGTTGATCATTACCTGAGCTTTGTAGTATTCCAATTCAACCCGGAGTTGGTAGTTCTGTGGAACCTCTATTTTACAGTACCGAATTGAGCTGTCAATCAGTTTCAGTGTTTGAACCTCATCGCCTGATCCATAAGAGTCTAACCACGCCTCATAAAACGTAGCAGTTTTAGGTGATTGAGAATAGATGGAGTCTGCAAGTTGGTTCTGACCAAACAGTGAAAAGCTGTGGGTCACAATAAATGCACAAATAAGAAATAGTTTTTTAGTTACATCCACGGTGGCACTGGGTGAGGGTCGTCAAAGTTAAACGAATAGTAGCATTCAAATATTTTTTAGGTCCAATGTCCCTTTTGACAAAATGAGGGCACCCTATTTATAAAAGAACAGAAGACCCCAAGAAAAATTATGAAACAGCTTTATTTATC
Organism: Bacteroidia bacterium; assembly: GCA_017640445.1. GTDB lineage: Bacteria > Bacteroidota > Bacteroidia > NS11-12g > UBA9320 > UBA987. The sequence continues at coordinate 20,553 of JAEPQQ010000002.1, forward strand.
AATGGGCATTGTTTTGTTTCTTCTACTAAGTGTAGAGAGCAAATTACAAGCCCAAATCGAGACCAACAATGAGAATTTTGAGAGTCAACCCAATGCCCAATTCGTCAAAGGCATGCTTTACTTTAAGGTGGATGACTATTCCAATATCGAGTTACCTGATTACCATTCGGATTACCCGGAACACTATCCTTATTTGCAAGACTTAATTAATCGTGCAGGAGTGCATTCCATTTATCGTCCATTTAATGGTCTAAGCCGTAAACTGGATAAGGTGTACCGAATAGAGTTCAGGAGTTATAGAGAAACAATAGAACTTAAGAACGCCATTGCGGGCCTGCCATTTGTAGAAGGGGTATACGAAGTTTTACAAAATAACCATCGTGCTTGTCCGGGTACCGATCCGTTAAGTGTTGATGAATACCACCACGACCTAATGCAGATTTGCGATGCCTGGAGCTACAGTAAGGGCGAAGGCATTGTGATTGCGGTTATTGACGACGCATTTTACATTGAACATGAAGACCTTAAACATTCGGTTGATACGAATATGAGTGAATTCAATGGTCTTCCGGGAGTGGATGATGATGGGAACGGCTATGTGGACGATATGTTTGGATGGGATTTTGCTGAATCGGATAATGATGTTAACCCAACCCGTCCTGACTCCATCTGGACCTTTTATAATCAGGCCCATGGAACCGCTGTAACAAGTGCCGCTGTGGCCAGTTATAATAATGGAGTAGGTGTATCTTCAGTGGCACCAGGTGCCAGAGCCATGTATCTGAAAACACAGGGAGCAGTTCCAGACACTACAGGTCATAATCCATTTTTGCCAGTAAAGGGACAACACCTCGTTGATGAGGCGATATCATATGCTATTAACAACGGAGCAGATATCATAAACATGTCGTTTGGCAATTATTTCCCAATAACCACTACCAGCAATACCATAACCAAACTCCTTTTGGAAGCAGCGGATTCTGCAGGAATTTTGTTAGTCGCAGCTAGTGGTAACAGCCATAATTTTTACATGGGGTCGGAATTAACGGCATTGTCGTTCCCTGCTAATTTGCCCGAGGTGATTGCCGTAGGAGCTACCGACCAAAACGACCGCAAAACCAGCTTTAGCAACTTTGGGTTTAACACAGACATAACCGCACCAGGAATCAATATACCCATTGCGAACTACTTAACCACCACTTCGTATGAAGAAGCACAGGGTACCTCGTTGTCGTCTCCCATTATTTGTGGTGTGCTGGCTTTAGTGAAAGCTGCAAACCCGGGAATGTCTAAAGAACAAATTCGTCAATGTCTTTTCAAGTCGGCCGACGACATTAAGATTACAGATCCGATTTACGGATGGCAGCTGGGTCATGGGAGAGCAAATGCACTATTGGCGGTTCAATGTAAGACAAACTATTCAGCGAGTTTGACAATGGCTAAGCACAATTCCATCTTTTGTCAAAAAGACACTGTGACCTTTCTTCCATTTAATGATTATGACAACCATAAGGTCACATACGAATGGTATTTGGGCGATGGTACTCGTTTGAAGTCGGATACCTTTTTAGAGGACTTTAAACATGTTTATGCGTCTCCGGGAATTTACACCGTTACCGCAATTATAAGAGATAGCTCAGGGGTGATAGTGAATAAGACAACTCGGGAAAATTGGATTGTCATTGATACCTGCGGAAGCGAGTATGTGCAAAATAACCATGCCGTGTGGAACTATGGTTTTAAGGCATCCCTGAGCTTTGAATCGGGTAAACCAGTATCGCAGTATGGCAAAAACCACGATCTTAGCCAGGATCAATCGTGTCACTACCACAGCAGTGATTATTCTAATTATGGAGGATATGACCGGGATGTTCAGTTAAATTATCTCTCGTACTCACATACCCCTAGCAACGATTACCTTACTCATCATTCAACCCGTTATTTTAACAAGGAGGATGGGCAAAAAAGTGTAGTATGTCTTCCATACCCCGGAGCGACCAATAAACATATTTATGTGATGGCGAGCAACGATCGCTATGACGATACATATGGTTTGAAGTTTACCATAGATACTAAGGCCTCCAGTCCGGCACCTTCGGAATACTTGATTGGAACACCTGCAACGCATCGAAATGCGAATGGAGAACAAATAACCGCTCCCGTGATCACTGCAGCTGCTAAGTGTGATTCACAGTCTTACTGGATCGTTACCCATAACTCTGAAGACAGCCCTGACTCTGTGGAGGCAAAGAGTTTTGTAGTATTGGAACTGGTTCCTTCTAATCCGGATTCGAACAAAATTCAATATAACAACACGTTTGTCAGCGATCTTTATATGACAAATGGTTTTCTCAAATTCTCTCCACACGCCAGTTATTTGGGTGTTGGCAGGGAAAACGGCGATCCAAATCTCACGTATGAAGAAACCCATGTCTTTAGCTTTAATCGTACAACGGGCGCTATTACTCCATTTAAGACCTATAAAATTGGATATAAGTACTTTGAATTCAGTGATAATGAGCGATTTATTTACGTGTATTCCGATAGTACGAAAAGCATCTACCAGATAGATATGATGGATAACAATCCTTTAACACAACGTGTGCTCATCGCGGATTACATAAACGATTTAAAGGGATTACAACTTGGGCCAGATGGTCGGATTTATGTGGAAGGTGCAGAGCCAGAATACAAAATGCTGTCGTACATAGCATATCCAAACCAAAAAGAGACGGGTAGCAATGAATGTGGTTGGATGATCAATACGCTTGACCTTAATCTGAATAATTCGGGTACCGACGTACGTGGTGGGTATGGCTTCCCCAATGTGGTAGTTGCGAACAAAATGGATCTCGATGTTACATATACGGCGACATGTAACGATGTTACTTTAAGCATCGACCCATTGCAGCTAAGCTGTGGCGCTAATGTAACATGGTATTTTAATGGTCAGACACAATCCGGGGCCAATCTTGCAAACGTTACTTTTACCTATAACGAGGCAAAGGAGTATGGTTTAGTCATAAAAAATGGAGGATTTGAATACCACCAGACAATCGATTTGACATCAAGGTTGGAAACAACGTCAGACGTTATTTATCCAGGTGGTACGGTTACGCTTAGTCTGTCGGCGCCCAATGTGAATCCTTTAACTTCGAGCTTTCAGTGGTATCGAAATGGTAAACCGATTGCCGGAAATACAGCCACTTTAACAACAGATATTCCAGGGGAATATTGGTTGGAAATAAACGGCGCATGCGGACATTTTGTGTCTGACAAGGTCACTCTAAAGATGGACTGTGCCGCTCCAATGGACCAATCCTACACAGGTTCTTCTTACGTCTTTCAACCTGGAACACATTATTTGGACTCAGTAATTACACCGGGCATTAGTAACGCCTACCACGTAGATGGAACATGGCTCATTCCAGCAGGCGTGTCGGTGTATGTTAATTCAACCAATTTGATTTTTGAAGAAGGTGCCGAAATTCAAGTAGACCCTAATGGGGCACTTATCATTACCGACACTAAACTTTCGGGTTGTGGCAGATGGAAGGGAATTCGGGTTTTGGGTGATCCTTCGACCGGAACAGGAAGGACAGGGCCGGTAATAACAGGACACGGTCTGTTTCAGGCAACCGAATGCATAATTCAGGATGCAAGCTGTGCGGTTTTGAGTGAGGAAGGTGGCGTGGTATTGGTTGGCTTTACTGAATTTGGTAAAAATCATATGCACGTTGCTTTTACAGAGTACAACTACAAACATTTGTCGAGTATTGCTAACTCCACTTTTGCAAATATTGATGCATTTCATCAGCTGAACGATGTCAACTATCATCCGGGTTTGGTAGATACGTTCAACGAAAAAGTTGCTTGGGTGTATTTGGATCGGATTGACTCCATTACCCTCGGAGCGGATACATTGTTATATAATCCGTATCCCAATGAACCTATAGACGAAACCCGTTCGTACATCGGTTTGTTTAGTGAAGGAAATGCCGCGGGCATGATCCAATCGTGTATTTTCAATCAAAACCGGTTCCCACTGTCACGTTTAGACTATTGTAGTCACATTACATTTTCGGATGCCTTGCACTTCTCTGAAAACGAATTTGGAACGGACAGTTTATCGCCATTGGCTCCAACGTTTTATACCCCAAATCCTGTACCACAGCCCATTAGGCATGCCTGCTATTTTGAAGAGTCTACTTCATTGTTATTTGGTCTTAACAAGATTAATGGCTTTTCAAGAGGCCTTGAGGTGTACATCGATAATACCGTTTCCGGTGACACCATAGAGGTTTGGGAAAACGAATTTGATTACAACGATTACGGTTTGGTGATTGCTCCAAACGAATTCCCATTCTATCCTCCTCCTCCTTACCCAATAGTAACCAATCTGAGCACAAACTCACTGGACATAAAGATTAGATGTAATCGGTTTAAGGGCAACGATATTGGTATTGGAGGTTCCGGAATGCTTATCAACCAAGGTGGTATTCATTCTCCGTACGACAACAACTGGGATGCTAACATTGATTGGGACGCAATATGGGGTAACGGGAGTCCGGGTTTTCAGAATTATTACTGGGTAGCGCCTGCCAATGTTTCGGGATTGCTCACGAAGTTACCACGATACATATATGCATCACTTTACGACCAGACGAATAACCATTGGGCAACATCTCCTGCTTTGTCAAATAATGGTACCTGTGGGCCCTCTCTGGAACCAAAGAATCTAACCAGCGAACAAAACCTACTTCCGAAAAGCAGAACAGCTTTCGAACCAGAGGTAAACGTCTACCCAAACCCGTTTAACCACCAGATAGTCGTTAGCGGAATTCTACCAACCCGAGTCAAAAAGGTTGAAGTAATAGATGTTACTGGTCGCGCAATGGCGTTGGATGTCATCCATGAGGAAGATAGGCTAATACTTCGTACCACCAACCTGCCGGATGGCGTCTACATTGTGAAGATCAGCACCGATGAAAGGGTGTATTCGCACCAGGTAGTTCGGCTCAAATAAACAGGTAAACGCCGGTAGGGTAGGCCGTTAAGCGACAGTTTGCCCTGGTCGTCCTGGTAAAATGAATTCAACACTTAAAAAATTAAAAAAATGAAACACTTCATATTCAAGAATCTCTTTCGCGCTGTTTTGGCTATAACTTTCGCACTGTCATTTAGTTTGGCTAGGGCGGATCACTTTGCAGGAGGAAGCATTACTTACAGGTGTCTGGGGGGTAATCAGTACGTGGTTACAATGGTAATCTACAGAGACTGTTCTCCTGGTACTTTGGCACTTTGGCCGCAACAAGATGTGCATATTAAGAATCTGGACAACAGTACAACCAGCACGGTTACTTTAAGCCGGATAAGTTTAGATACGCTTAACGTGGGCAATCCTACTTTGTGTGTTTTAACCAGTGTGTGCATGGAAGAACATATTTTTAGGACAACGGTCACACTAAACACCAATACCAATGGTTATGATCTGTATTTCTACGACTCATACCGTAACAATGGTATTACCAACATCGCTAACAGTGGTTCTACTTTTTTTGGATTTACCACAACGGTGCCACCTACTTCAATCTGTAACGAGTCTGCCAAATTTGTAGATGGGTTTCCTGATATCTTGTGCATTAACACCAATCAATGTATTGACCTGTCGGCTACCGATGCGGATGGGGATGTGCTGGTGTATCGATTGGTTGAAAGTGAACACGCAACCTACGTTTCTCCCTTTGGTGCCTCAAACGTAATGAATGGAAACCCCAGTCTTGCCATTGACGCCAACACCGGAATTGCTTGTGTAACACCCACTCAAGCAGGGCAGTTTATTATCACAGTAGAAGTCGACGAGGTTCGAAATGGGAACGTCATATCTACGGTGAGAAAAGACCTCCAGTTTTTTGTGGTTAATTGCATACCAAATCCAGTTGCATGTTTTACTGTTGATCCTTCTCCAGCTTCTTGCCATGACGTTATCATCGATGTGAGTTGCTCGGCGAACGAAAGCTCAATTACCTGGACCATAGAGGAGTTGGATGCCAACAACAACCCAACGGGTAATACATTTACCCAATCGTTGAGCGGGGGATCGCTTACCACCATCAACCTGACTGCCGCGGCGGGAGCAAGCTATACAATCGAGCCGGGTAAGTGTTATACAGTTACCGTTGAAGCATCGAGATTGTGCAATGGCAACGTTGTATCAGACCAGGTTACAAAAACCATTTGTGTTAAACCTTTGGTGCCCAGTTTTGCCGGCCCAGATAAAACCATTTGCCTAGGGGAATGTGTGTCAATAGGAATTGATCCCTGTGTGGATGTTCAAGGGCCATGTTCATACGAAGATTATACAGTGGTGTGGTATGATATTGTGCCAGGCATCAATGGGACTGGTTTTGTTCAAAGCGTTTGTCCGACAGAGACCACCAGTTACTATGTTACCTATACCGATGCAGATGGCTGCACAACAGCGGACTGGGTGAAGGTGGTTGTAGAAGAACCACTCCCCGATTTGGTTTGTGAAGACGTAGACCTTTGTGTGGGTGATGTCTATGGGTATTACCCGGAAATACCTCTAAGCGGAAATCACTACGATCTTGATTTTCACATAGACTTTGGTAACGGCGATGTATTTGACTATCCGACACAAAGCCTGAAGGCCAGCCCCACTACGGTGTATACAACCCCTGGTACGTATACCATGCGCATTGAGGTAAGCAATAGTTGTGGTACTGTTTCTTGCGATAAAACTATAACGGTTCACGACGTTGAGTTTTGCTGCAAACCTGATGTTGCATGCTTCGAGATACCCGATACGATATGTTATGGAGACAGCCTCTGGGCCGATATGACAGGTTGTAGTTATACAACTCCCGTTTGGCATCAGTGGACCATTGCTGAATTGAATGGGCCATGGGATGACAGGGTGGTAAAAGCCACGATACCGGGGGCTGGTATTCCGCAAAACACCAATTTGAGTGAGTCTTGGCATGAGTTCATACTTGGAAAAACCTATGCTATTTCGTTTGATGTATGTGTAGACTGCAACGGGACCATCGTGTGCAATACGATTTACAAATTCGTATACATTGAGGATTGTTGTGAGAAACCCGCTTGCTTTGATCTGCCTGAGGAAGTATGCGAAGGAGAATCTATAGTACTTGACTTTGGTTGCAATATCCTCAGTCATGTTACAAGCTATCGCATTAACATTCACGAAGGACAAACCAATGTGTGGTGGCGCGACTACCCGGGGGAGCTCATAAATACGGATATCGCGGATTCGTTTTCATTTCAATCCGGGAACACGTATAACATTTCAGTTGATGTTCGGTACGACTGTTTCCAAAATGGGGTCTGGATCTCAAAGGTTAAGACTGTGTACAGAAGTATTACCATACTTCCAACCGGTGTCAACAATCACTCAGTTAGCGTTCCTTGTGGTACATTGATCAACCTGAATAGTTATTTGGGAGATTGTTTCTATGGACAGTGGGAAGACGTGTCTACCGGATTATATTTAGTAAGCCCGTTGGTGATGGTTAATGGTAGTCAGTCGTACGTATATCGTGGTCGTAACGCAGAAGGTGGATGCTGCCTGGTAAACGTCGATGTTTCCTGCACCCAGGAAGCACCATTGGAACAGGAGCAAAAGCGCAATGTGGGTGAACAAAACCCATTGCGATCCGAACTGTTTGAGGTTTATCCAAATCCTTCTGATGGTGTTTTTGTCGTGGGTATTCAAGACATTCAAGAACCTGGCGCATCTTACACCTATTCAGTTACTGATGCAGCGGGAAGAATTGCTGTCCAGGGTAGTTTTGAAAACTCAGGCAAAAGCCTTGAAATAGACCTGTCCGGTTATTCCAACGGGGTTTATTTTTTAAAGGTTGGTACAAAAGGAATCGACAAGACCTTTAGTCTGATTAAAAAGGACGAATAATGAGTACTGATTGAAAAACCGATGTCACCATGTTAAGGCCATTTGCATTCCGCAAATGGCCTTATTTATTTCCTAAAGCTTCGGGTTACAACTTGTAACCAATACCTTGTAGGACAGGATTGTCCGAACCGAGTTCTGAAAATGCGATTATCTCTGAACCGTTTAACTCTGGTTGGATATGGTACGAGTCACGAAGTCTTCCAACAAAAAGATCCATGTTTTTCAGAAAAGAAATGGATTCACGAATATGAGTCAACATCGTTTGCTATTTTCACGCCTCCGGTGGCATACAAGTGATCATCATTACCTATAGGATTTAAATGGAGCAGAAGCGAAATCCAATTGAAATAGAAGTGGACCACAGGCATAGACTCAATCGGGTTTTTAAATTCATTGATGAAAACCTCGATTCAAAATTGTCGTTGAGCAGCGTTTCTGAAGAGGCATTTTATTCGCCATTTCACTTTCATAGAATGTTTAAACTTTTGACGGGGGAAACCTTAAACGAGTTTGTAACGAGGCGAAGAATCGAAAAATCGGTTGCAGACCTCCTGCATAAGGAAGTGCGCATTTCAGAAATAGCACACAACTATGGCTTCGGCGATAATGCATCTTACACCAAAGCATTTAAGAAGTACTATGAGGTTAGTCCTACCGAATTTAAAAATCAAAATCCACATAAGTTTTCAAAAATCAAACCACTAAATAGCAAGATTGGACAAAACTATCCTGACCTCGACGAATACGTTTGCATCATTGAAAATCTAAAAAAATGGATCAAGATGAATTCAAACATTGAAGTTAAAGAACTAACCGAACAGAACTACGTTTACGTTACATGTATTGGCCCTCAGGAACTCCCTCAGGCATTTCAAAAATTGATTGCCTGGGCAATACCAAATGGGCTTATGACACAGAAAACTAAGCTAATGACGGTTTATCAGGATAGCCTTAAGATAACCGAAGAAGAGAAAGCCAGATTTAGAGCGTGCCTTCAGCTAGAGAGTAGCGTTGAGTCTACGTTTGAATCAGCTGCGATTGCACCAGGGAGGTATGTAGTAGGCAGATTTGAGATTGTGCTGGATGATTTTGAGAAAGCTTGGACCGGACTTTATGCGTGGATGGACGAAAATGGTTATGAACGATCAGAAGGCGAATCGTTTGAAATCTACCACAACAACTTTAATGAACATCCTGAGAAAAAGGCAATCGTCGATTTTAATATACCGGTGAGGTAGTGATCAATGGGGAAAATATGAAATTAGTCAAGACTCTTGATTAAGTCTTCAGGACTGCTGAATTGTAACGCATATCCTACGTCTTTATACAAATCAATAAGGCCGGGGTCTTTCGTGATCATTTGTCGAGAATTGTGCGGCCAATCTATTTCAACTGGATCGGGATTTTCCAGATCATACTCCGGTTTAATTGTACCATCACGGTTGTATCTCAATAAAAGATCGTTGGTCAGGAACGAGAAGTATGAACTCAAACAATTGGCTTTTACATAGGACGGAAGGCCATCGTCAGAGTCCCGGAAAACAACGCTGTTGCTTCCCTGTCCGTTTAAAAACATAACGCAATCGTAGTTTCCACAACCATCGGTAAGGATCGGAAACTGATAGGTAAACAGAGGAAGGTTATCCGACCTTATGGCCTCGATTAGTTCCAAATGTTCTTCCAGCGAGATTACCTTTCCGTCATAATAATCATCCGTATGTACGTCGAATCCATTACAGAACGTATAGAAGTCTTTGATGTCAGGAGTGAGTCCGGTATAGTATGTCTTAAAATGTTCAATAGACGTTGTGGAAGAGGGCTCGAACAGTTCAAATTTGTCGAAATAGCTTTCCAGTCGCTTGATTTCAATTTTTATCTTGTCGACTTCTTTCATCCTATTCATGAAATAAATAGTCATCCAAAACTAACACAAATATGGGGTTAGCAATTAAGCTCGTAACCATTCACATGGTTCTGTCTCATTAACCTATTCAATTTGTAAAGCTATTAATGACTTTGGTGCGGTTTCTTTGTTTTTTACATAGAAGGTTAGTCAAACAACAATCACCAGACCGCATTATCGTATCGCTCGCGTGCCTGTTATTTGACGTTTTGGTGTCTCAAATGGTAATTTTACGTGTTAAATTTCAGCCCCATGAATTACCAAAAACTCATAATCCAGGCTGTTGCATTATTCACTACCTTGTTCTGCGTTGCCACCGCAGAAGCGCAAGAGGTTCACTTGTTGCATGATATTACGTTGGAAGAAGACCCAGCCTTAGGTTCTTCACCAGGGCCATTTGTTACACTTGACAGCATTGTTCTTTTTCGAGCTCAAACAGCAGAGTATACCAACCAAATCTGGAGAACGAACGGGACAGAATCAGGGACACGGATGGTAAAAGAACTACCGTTTTATGAAAACCTGGGCAGCTCCATCTCATTTACGAAGTTCAATAGCAAAGTATACTTCAACGTAGTTAATCCTGAATATGGATATCAAATGTGGGTTACGGATGGTACACAAAATGGCACAAAACCTGTGTTCGACGCATCGCAAGATGAGAATATCAGTAGTATATATCATATAACTCCTTTTAAGGGAAGACTATACTTTGTAGCGGCAAATGAAGACATAGGTAGGGAAATTTGGAGAACCGATTCTGCAGTCTCTAGTGCTGAGTCATTCGATCTGATACCGGGCAATATGAGCAGCTCACCTTTTAACTTAACTGTGTCCAAAGATAGGTTGTACTTCCTCAGTAACAGTCAGCAAAGCAACGGACCTGTTTTGCAAGTGACGGATGGGGTGGGTTTCGACACGATTAAGTTCGAAAATAACTTTGAACGATGGCAAATCACACATCTGATCCCTAATAGCTCCGGTTTGTATTTTTACGTAATGGAATACCGCGGAACGGGTCAGGAACTATGGCATACCGATGGTACAGCATCCGGCACAAGGCGAGTTAAATCCATTTCGCAAAAAGGTCAGGGGTTTTCACAATCACCAAGTTTGTTTAAGACGATAGACGAGAAACTTTATTTCTATGCAAACACCCCACAATATGGCAGGGAGATTTGGGTCACCGACGGTACAGATACGGGTACCCATATATTGGTTGATATGGTTGAAGGTCGTGGTTCTTCATATGGAGCCAATGATGTGGTGAAGTATAAAGATGAGTTGTTTTTTGCACTGTATGTTCCATCCAGGGGTGTAGAACTTGTTAAGTACAACCCCAGTTCGGATAGCCTGCAAGTGGTTACGGATATTTTTGATACCGATTCAATTTCAGTCGGTGTAAATGCCCCGTTTATACTTCTCAACGATAAACTCATCTTTCAAGGCCAGGATTCCGTCAACAACTGGGAACTCTGGTATACAGATGGCACGGAGGATGGAACCCATTTGTTTGCTGACATAAACCCGAAAGGAAGTAGTAATGCCTGGTTATGGCATCCAATAGGGAATCAGTACTTGTTTTCTGCTACCGACGGAGTACGTGGCAGGGAGTTATGGATAACCGATGGGACCACATCGGGAACCAGGTTGCTAAAGAATATTCGGACAACCCGGTTGAGTACAATTCCAAGAAGACTTACACCTTTTTCAAATTCGCTTGGTTTTCTGATAGGGAAATTCCCCAGTGTAGGCATTGGCATAGTGGAAGATGACTCGATTCGTTCGTTCGACTTTCTTGATACAATTGACAACGGCGGTACAGTTAGGCCGACTGACTTGATTGGAGTAAACAATACGTTGTTGTTTCGGGGTGAATCTGAAAAACACGGTGCCGAACTATGGAAAACAGACGGAACCCAACCGGGTACAGAGCTTGTTAGGGATTTCGTTCCGGGTTCAGCAGGTAGTTCTCCTTTGTTTTTTACCAAAATGAACGATGAGGTCTATTTCCGGGTCGATAATTCCGTAATTCCTAATAGCTTATTGTATAAAACCGATGGCACCAAGGATAATACCGTACTGGCTGGGTCGCTTTGGGAAGAATATGGCAGGGCCACAATAACTAAAATCTTTGCTACCGAAGACAAGGTCTTTTTCTTCGCCCAGACCTCGGAATTGGGTAACGAATTGTTTGTCAGCGATGGCACATTGAAGGGTACACGACTGGTAAAAGATATATGTCAGGAACGATGCTCGGGGCCCTTGGCTCAGGAGGATGTGGTTGTTAACAATGGCGTGATCTATTTTCCGGCAATTTCATTGAACAGAGGAGAAGAGCTTTGGCGCAGCGACGGAACGAAAGAAGGAACCTACCTGATTAAGGACTTAAACGGGACCACAATGGGGAGTAAACCCAGAATGTTAGGAAGCTTCAAAAATCAGGTCTTTTTTGCCACAGAAAAAAACCGGTATACGCATGAGCTATGGAAAACCGATGGCACAGAAGAAGGTACCCAGATTTTTCCTAACGTATTTGTGAACATTGACTTACAGGGTGGTTTTTTTCAGAAAGGACCAACACGTGGTGTTCAGATGAAGGACGCGTTTTACTTCGTTGCTAAAGATTACAGCGATTTGGGCTACGAGCTATGGCGAAGCGATGGTAGTGAAGAGGGAACCCGGATGGTAAAGGATATTGCACCTGGTAGCTATGGTTCGAATCCCAATCATTTAACAGTCTTAAACGATACACTTTATTTCGTAGCTACAACACTTGAACATGGAAGTGAGTTGTGGAAGTCAGACGGAACAGAGGAAAACACGAAAATGGTAAGTGACATCCTTCCCAATGGGGCGTCTTCCAATCCAACCGACCTAACCACCATTGGTAACAGACTGTATTTCGCAGCCAGTCACCTGGAACACGGCAGAGAATTGTTCTACCTTGAAGATCCCAATTACAAGCCAAAGTCAGAGAAAAAGGAAGAGACCAAAAGCCAGGAAATTAGGTTTCATGTAAGTCCGGTTCCAGCGGGCGATGAACTACACGTAGCCTGGGGCGATATATTTAATCGGGATTTTACTTCGCGCAGCCTGATGGTTTACGACATTTTAGGAAGACCAGTGATAGCGCAGACCGTATCAGGGGGATATGTAACCATCAGCCTCACAGGTGTTACTTCTGGTACCTACATTCTAAAACTGGAAGGCATTGGTGCTACAAAGTTTATCAAACACTAGTACGCGTTGATTTAATTAGCGGTTATTTGGCGTTAATTATCTAGCCTGCAAAGGCGTCAGTGCATCCTGGAGACATGTCTGTCATTTCAGTCTTCTAACGGTTTGTGTTTGGATTCTCTTAATAAATCCAACCATTCATCTGGAATATCAACATGCCATTCGGCGAAGACAATTCCCGAAACCATGAACCTAGTTGAGTGTGCGGAAGTTTGGCGGTCGATAGAGCCGTTCAACTGCCAATCGTAACCAATTTGTTGTCCAAGTAAAATGAGTTCAAACATGAGCTCTTCCTTTGAAGATGAGTTTGAACGTAATTGAAAACTACCTGAGAACTCCTTTGTGTCCCAATGCGGTTCATAGGTCACTTCAATAGCTGGTTGATTCAATAGGGCCTTTACCTTGTTCAGTATCTTTTTGCACTTTTCTTCGGTTTTTGTGTTCGTTGAAATTTTCCAGAAGGACGTGGGCATATAAGGCAATCTAAATGATATAGTCACAAATTAATGTAAACGGTGGCAAAGTCGGATGATTTTACCTTTTGTAAATTGGTGCCGGAATCTATCTATATTTAAACATCCCAATATTTGGGGCATTTTACTTCAAAAACAACAAATGGAACGACGATTCATTGAATACATATCCAGTTTTACAACGCTTTCCAAAGAGGAAGAAGAACTTATGTTGGAAAGTTATCCGATAAAACAGTTTAGGAAAGGCGATTGCGTTTTAGAAGAAGGTACAATTACACAGGATACTTTCTTGATTCTTGAAGGGTGTATCAGAAGACACTGCACGGTGGATGGAGTAGACAAGACCACCGGTTTTTTTACGGAAGGAGAAGCCGTTGCCGAGTTTGAAAGCCTCTCATTCAACAAACCGACAACGCATTCTTATTCGTGTGTTGAAGACACTGTTGCGGTGGTAGTAAACTCCGAAAAGGAAAAAGCATTTTATAAGCGATTCCCACGGTTTGAAGAACTTGCACGGATGGAAACGGAGAAGATGCTGGGCAAGAATCAGGAGCAACTGTCCAACTTTATTACCAAATCTCCCGAAGAACGATATAAACACCTGTTGACGAATAAACCGGAATTGCTTCAACGAGTGCCTCAGCATCAAATAGCAAGTTACTTGGGTGTTACTCCTGAATCGTTGAGCAGAATCAGAAAGCGAATATCAAAAAAGTGAGCCTTAGTTTATTTCTTATCTTAAGTCAACGATTTAAGCGTTAACCACATCTCACCTTTGCACTGTCGAATAACATAAAATTTGAACAATGCAATTAAAGAGAATCACGTTTACATTTGTTTTTACCGCCTTATCACTACTTACAGCAAAGAGTCAAAGCAGTGCTCCGGCCAAACTGGAACTCCCTAAAACAGCGAAAACCGATTACAATTACTTTGTTAGAACCAGTTATTACAGTTTTACCAACTGGCTCAAAGTAGGAGAAATCCCCAACATCTACTTCTATGAGTTTCACATGGGAAAAGAGATCGATTCCAAAAACAAGGTAGGTGTTAAGCTTGCCCGGGTTAAGCTGTTCCAACCGTTGGGAATTCAATCCTGGGACCTCGACCCCAATAGCAAAAGTGAATGGTTTGCAGGTAGAATTGAAGAATACGGAGTTGGTGCATTTTACCAACGAACACTTTGGAAAGGCCTTTATGCCTCAGCTGAGGTAATGCCGTTCTTGAAAGTGTTTTTGGACAACGAGGACGAAAAAATAGAAAACGGATTTAGATTGTATACTTCCTTGCACTTGGGTTATCACATTCCACTGTTTAAAAACAGAATGTTTGTCGAGCCACAGATCCATTCACAATTCTGGCCAATAAACTCAAAGGGTCCAACAGGTTTCAAAGAACAAGTAGGGAAACACGACAATTACTTTCTGTTTGAACCCAACATTTATATTGGTCTGAAATTTAATTAGTCCTGTGTCGCTTTTTTTGCTTCAACCAGTAGGACCAGGCAAATGCCTACCTTTGAGACGTGGTGGCGCTTCACACACTTCTTATTAAACGCATCGACTGGCGAAAGCTTGAAAAACATAAGTTGTGAATTGCGATACTGCGTCCTGATCGACCTGCCAGATATAGGAGAGAAGGGTCGTTAACAGCTAAAATGGCAATACAATAATGAAAGATAGACTGATAAATTACTTCAAAAAAATAACGAATCTGACAACGGAAGAGACAGAGGTGTTAACCGAGAGTATGGTGATTAAAACCTTTGAAAAGGGGAGCTATTTAGTTAAAGAAGGTCAGTTTAATTCAGACACTTACTTCGTATTGCAGGGCTGTGTCCGACAATTTAGAATAATTGACGGAAACGATATTACGACGAATTTCTACACCGAGGAACAATGGATTATTTCATTGGAAAACTTTGAAGCGGAAACACCTTCTAAATTTAATTTGGTGTGTACGGAAGACACTGCTGTTGTTGTTGGGGATGAGCAAAAGGCCCAGGAATTGTTTAAACAGTTCCCACGACTTGAGAAGGTTTCTCGCCAAATTATGGAAACTGTTTTTTTCGAACAACAAAACTTTATGACTTCCTACATTACCGACAAACCAGAGCAACGGTATCTAAAACTGTTGGAGACCAGACCAAACATATTTCAACGGGTTCCGCAATACGATATCGCGACCTACATTGGTGTCAAGCCTGAATCACTGAGTAGAATAAGAAGAAAGCTCCAAGAGAAGGGTTAGGTTAGTTCTTCCTTCTGCATTAACCAATTAATGGCGTAACTCACTATAAAAAGGGTAGTGGTAATCTCAATCAACGCAAAGAACAGATAATACTCGGTTGTAGTCCCAATAAACAGGGTGGCAACCATTGCCAGAGTCTTTATGGCCCCGGAAATAATGTTGGCCCAGCAATTTGCCTTTTTAGGTAATGTTTTCGACAGCAGAACCATAACAATTGGAATTTCCATCAAGAAAGCCGCATAGAGTAAAAAACGCTCGTTTATTACCAACCCTTCCACATTACCCGTCAAATACTGCTTTAACAGGCTTGAATCCATCAAACCCATTAGGTCACAATAGAGATAGTTTAAGGTTACAAACACCCAGAGCATGCTGAGAAAGTCCTTTTTATTCTTCATGTTACTGGATAATCAGTTTCTTTTTGTTTGATTTTGCCTTCCATTTGATGGCGTCAAGAGTTATGTAGGCCGTAGCTGCTATCTCAAAAGCTGAAAATAGAGCATAATAAGGAGTGGGCTTTCCTACAAACAGGGTTCCTGACTGAACGAGTGTCATTACCGTACCAGAAGCAATTTGAACCCAGCGCAAGGTTTTTTCATTTTTGATGATATGGGGCAAAAACACATTGGCTATCGGTATTTGCATAAACCCAGCAGCCACCGTCAAGAATTCCGGCGTGATCTTTATGCCTTCAACTACACCAGTTTGATACTGTACGAGTTTGTTTTTGTCCATTATGCCAACCAAGTCGGCATACAGGTAATTGAGAGAGGCAAATGCCCACATACTCGAGTATAAGTTGCGTCGGTTCTTGAGGAATGGCTCGGTTTCTTCCAGGGATACATGTATGTCGGGCGAGTAATAATCACTGTTTAGAAGAGAACTCCGTAACGGCATCTCAACTTTGGGTGATAATAGTAGGCTGTGCGACTGATACATTCCTTGGTCGAGCGTGGATTTGTCAGAATTATGGCTTGTCTGTTTCCATGAGTTGTGACCTAACCGCTGATCTATGTTAAACCGTAGGTTTTTCGTTTTACCTAAGTCCGAACCAAACGGGGTTAGAAAATAAACTGTTGGTTGTGATACATCAATGCGGGCATGCAGCCCACCATTCTGGGCAAAACCAGATACGCTGAGAAGGGCAATACTCAATCCTAAGAAAAAGGTCTTTTTAGTTGTCATCATTTTTATCTTGTTTTTGTGTGAGGCAAAGGTGTTTAGAGGGTTTAGCGTTTTCATTGACATTGGTTAAGAAATGAAAACAGGGGGGTGATTGCTTAATAACTCCGTTTGGAAGGAGTCTCAATGGAATGCAGTTGCTGCTCGGAAAGTTAATCGCGGTATTCTTTACCAGATCATTGTCTTGAATATCGTTTAATAGTGAGTATTATTACCGTCGTTAATACCCACTCCCTTAGTTTGATATGAAATCCGGTTTTACCAGATACCTTAAGACTGCAAAACTCTCTTCAGAGCTTCGTTACCCTCTGTTGTTTGGTATAGTTTCCGGCTTCTTGTTTTTTTACTTCTTATACTTTTTTGAGGCGTATGGAATTCAAAAAGGACTGTCTTATTCTGGGCATTCGCATTTGTTCAGGTCGGTTAGCTTCGGGGTTTTGATCTTAGTTTTTAACAGCGTTTGTGAGGCCTGGATAAAACCGCAATGGGTACGTGCCAGTTATGTACTTACGGCGATATGGTATTTGGGGTTAATCTTTATGGGAGGGCAGCTTGTCTTTTTGTTGTTCAATTACTTTTGGAATTGGCAGGAATGGAACCTTCAGGCATATACCACTATCGTGATGGAGTTTGCTCTCGTAATGATATTGCCTCTGATGTTTTACATGGTTGTAAAGCTGTTCGTACCTCAACGCAGCGATGCTCATAACTACCTAATATTTAGGTCTACAAATGGTAGGGATCATCTGAAAATTAGGTTGGATGATTTTATGTTCGCCAGTTCATCCGATAACTACGTCACCGTCTGGTATCAGGTCGATACACACGCAAAACAGCATCTTATACGGAAGCCACTAAAAGTACTTGAGTACGAACTCAAATCGAATCCTGAGATTGTTCGGTCGCATAGGAGTTATCTGGTTAACAGAGGCAATGTACAAGCCGTTAGGCAACTCAGGGGGAAAATCTCTTTGGAAATAAATGGGGTGCAGGTGCCCGTCTCTAAACAGCATTCCCAAAACTTTATAGATTAGGTGTTGTTTACACCACACATAACTAAAATTCGTCCCAAACCGCAGCCCTGACAACATAAAACGCTTTTTGTCTACTTTTTTTGTACGAAAGAAACCCAGATGAAAAACACACTCATTCCCATTCTATTTCTGGTCGTTTTGAGTAACGGTTGTACTCGATTATACAAAGAAAATGTTGAGGATTCAATGAACAGTGTCCCAGAGAGATTAGACTCTTTGATGAATGAGTATTATGAGCGGGACCAATTTCATGGGGGAATAGTCGTTGCCCAAAACGGAGAACCCATTTATGAACGCTATGTTGGTTTGGCAGATAGAGGGTGGGGGATACCAATTGATGAAAAAACGAAATTCGATATCGCTTCTGTTAACAAATCGATGATTGCAGCACTTGTTATGAAGGCTGTGGAAGATGGGAGACTAAACATTGAAGACAAGTTGGTGGATCTTCTTGCGGGTTTTCCATATGTCGGGAACTTCCATGAAGATATTACCCTTCATAATATGTTGTGTCATGTTTCAGGTTTGCCTGATTACGATAACCTGGCTGACGAACTCCGTCAATATGAGTTTAGAACATTTAAACGCATGAGGTTTACGAATGAAGCTTACGTTAATTTTATTAGCTTACTCCCGCCGGTTGGCAAACCTAACGAAAGCTTCTACTACAGCAATTTTGCCTATCATTTACTTACCATCATATTAGAAGAGACATACAACGAACCCTTTGCCTGTATCCTTGAGGAGAAATTAACAAAACCATTAGGATTGACGAATACCATGTCTACTGATAGTAATGAAATGATTGTACCCCAACTGGCAAAGGCTTATCAGTTTCAGCAGGAGTCGGGAGAATGGACCCAAAATCAATTTATTGACCTTAGCATAGGCAGAAGGATATTCTCAACGGCATCAGACTTGAATAGATGGGCTCATGTGATGGATAACCCCGGTTGGTTGAAAAAGGAATCCTTAGACCTGATGAAGAGAAACCAGTTAGATCAGATAGCCGGAAACATAGGCTATGGATATGGCTGGGCAGTGGTAGCAGGTGTGAGATCAAACAATTTAGTTGATTTGGGCATTGATCTTCCCTACATAATCCATGGAGGTAGTACAGAAGGGTATAAGTCTATGCTGATTAATTTGAACAACGGAGGCTATGTGATTAGCTTTTTGAGCAATGTGGGGGCACTAACCGATGAAGTTGCGATGGCACAAGAAATTACAAAAATTTTGATTCGATAACATATGAAAAGGGTACTGTACTATGGGTTGGTAGGTTTGCTTATGCTAACCAGTTGCTCTACGCAAAAAACAAACTGTATAGGATTGTGGGAAGTAGAAAAGGTATCGGTTGGAAATAGGAGTATGACACCGGTTGCAAAATGGTTTAGGATCAATGCCGACAGCACCTACCAAACAGGGAATGGCTGGTTGCAGAACGGAAACGGAACCTGGAATTATGACAAGACTACAAATAAGTTTCTGGCATCAGATACTTTTGATCTCGAGGACAACTACGGCGGGTTTGCTATGAGCTTCAAAGAAGGGAAGATGACGTGGGAACGTGTCGAAGAAGGAGATAGTGTAAAGGTTACATTGGTCGCTGTTCAGCGTTTGCCTATGTCACCCGCAGACTATCTTAAAGGCGCCTGGGAGTTGGTTGAAGTGTCTCTAAGTGATCAGGACATTGAAACGGAACGAGAGCATATCGCTGGTAGTAGTAAACTACTCTTTCGTTGGGATCGGGTCTATGTGGGTTTGGCTGGTACAAAACGATTCAGGGGGTATTGGCATATGCACGGCCACAAACCAGAAGTAACATTGTTGCCGTTGAATGAAGAACAGGTTAAGGAACGCTGGAGAATAGAAGTTAACGGAAGTAAACTGACCATGTTTGGAATCTCAGCTTCAAACAAAGATGTTCTGAAAAAGTACATTCGTACGAACAAGTTCTAGCATTATTGGTAATAACGTTAAGGGTTTAGTTTGAAGAGAATTGGTCAATTTGCCTGGGAATTGTTCATCGCTCGCATAGCTAAGTTTCGGAGAATACCACATCCTGACTTAAAAGGTACCTTAGTGTTTACAACTTTCTGAACTAAAAGAGACGTTGTGGATGCAACGTCTCTTAAGTAAAAGTACTAAATTAGGTTGCCAGGGTGAGCATCTCTGGCATAGATACAAGCCTTGGTCTATATTGGTACTGTTGAAGGGGCGATCATATGGATGTGAATTCACCTGAATTCAAAGAGCAAGATCGGCCTAGTCATTCCTTCTAAGGTAATATTGTTACCTTAAACTGTCTATGATCTTGTCCTTCTGAATCATATAATACATTATATATGCCTGGTGTCAAATTTGATACATCCAGGAACAATAGGTGTTCTCCGGACATGATCACAGGAATTTCAACTTTGTTACCCAATATGTTAAACATGCTTATACCATCCTTTTTAAGGTAATGATCAGCTTTTATGTAGAACCCATGACGAGCAGGGTTGGGATACAAGATCATTCTTTTTTGCCTATCAATTTTACTGTTACTCAAGGGAATGCTGCTTGACTGGTTTTGAATGGTATGCGGCAAGAAATCCGGTTCATTTACACATAAACTGAAGTTCATACTATCTATAGGAATGATACTATCGAGAACCATTTGTTCCTGCTCTATGAAACAGCTCCATGCATTGGATTGTCTTATGTAAAGAGTATCCGATAGTTGAGTCAAGAAATTGCTTAACACGGTTAATGCATCTTGCCGTCGGTTTAGTGATCTTAGAACCAGTGCTTTGTCACGTCCTAGTTCATAAGTCAGATCTCTCCAAAACACTTCGCCATTGTCGTGTTTTTCAATTAAAGTATTCATGTACGAAAGCATACTGTCGCCAAACTCCTGATTACGAAGGTCCAAAACACTGTCTGCTAGAGAGGTGTCATACAAGCTGTTGTAATATGCTTGTTGTGTCGCTGTGTAGACATAATACGCAAGTTCAAAAAGTGAATCTGGCAATACCGCCTGTGACAAGTATTTTAGTTCAGGCAGCACTACTCCGTAATCTACAAAACTGTCGTTGTTGAATTTACCTATAGTGGTAACCAACGCCGTTCCGTAGTTGTGTCCTGAATTGACAGTGGTTGGCCTCATAGCTGGTAAGGAAATAGCGTTGATCCCTCCAGCTCCTCCACTGCTGGCAGGCATCATAAAATCTGGCAAAGCATGATTAACGGTATGAATATTCCCTCGAATTGGGTTCCTCGGACAATTCTGGGCATTGTAATCGTTATAGAATTGCGTCATATTTAAAAGAGGAGAATAGCCTAAATCATGCCATGTAGTAGATATCCCATTGTAATCAACAATATGGAGGTTTGCGTTATAAAGCGGGAATGGTTTAAAGTCATTTGGAGAGGATGTCCCTGTCGAGTTTGCTCTCCAATGGTTCTCTGTAGCCAGAATGCAGCTGGGATTAACAAACCCACCACTGGTATAACTGGAACTGTTCACAAGGGTTTGTTTTGGGTGGTTTATGAATGATAAGAAATAATCATCACTTTTATTGATTACATTTTGTCCTTTGTCTAAACTTACCAGCGCTCTGTCCGTTACAATGCGGAAATCATGATCTGTCAGCAAGTTGTAACCGTAACGTAAGTTGAGAGCACCACCATTTTTAATGATGCCGTAGTTTGCTTCGCTTGGTGTGTTCAGAGATCGAACCCGTGAGCATTGCATTCTTATACTACCATCGTTACTTTGTATACCGATAACCCCATCATTGATCTTGGTCTCCTTTAAAACCAAATAGTTGTTGCTAAAATGAAGAATTCCTGTTTCAGTGACCACGTTGGAAGTGTCCCAACTGGAGCTGTTGGGATTGTGAAACACAGGAACCGTTATTTCCGATTTCGTTACTGTACTTGTTCCTGCCGATCCAGTAATCTCCAATCCAATGTCACCTTCGTAATTACCATATGAAAAGGAACTGTTGTTCGCAATTATTGCTCCACCCTGGCTCCAAACTGCGCGAAAGCAATCCTGCACTTTTACATCATTTAAGATTAGTGGCTTTTTTAGGTTTATTGGGGTGTACTTAATTCCATTTTCAACATACTTGATGGTAGTGTTTTCCATGTAGGTTTGTGATTTATATAAGTTTACACCTCTGGAGCGTTTATGTATCTCCCCACCAATAAAGGCATTGGAAAAAAGAGTGTGTTTTGCCTCAGAAGTAATTTCGCTGCCATCGTTGATGAAGGTAATTGAGTTTCTTATTATAAATGAATCTAATCCATGACTCGACCAACCGGTGTGCATTCCGTATGTGCCACGGGCTTCCAAATGGTAGTGGCCAAGTGATTTGAGTATAGAACTATGTGCATACCCACTGGAACGGGCATCCACTTTGCCCGCGTCAATAACAAATTTGTTATTTCCTTTTGCCTGAACATAGAGCTCGCCCCAGTTGTTCTCCATGATTACCTTTCCGAATCCATTTGGTCCGGCAGTAGGTTGAAATACGGCATTTGGTTCTAACACCAATTTCCCGTTAATATGTAATACGGCATTCGGACCATTGAGAATGATTTGTGCTTGTGGGTGGATGATTAACGTAGCCCCTTCTTCAACAATAACCTGGGTGTTGTCATTTATTTCCAGGAAGCCGAGTCCTTCGATCTCCAAGGTGCTACCCGAAGTAACGATCAACTTTGATGGGAAGTCTACATGTGGAGATTCGCTTAAGGAAAGCTTACCCCATTCCCTCAATTTTAGATGGGAATGGCAAACGGTCAAATCGTGACTCACTTTGACCCAACCCAACGCTGTGTCTGTTGTAAAATTAGGAGGTGAAATCCAGGTTTGTCCGCTCAACGTTGCATCATGTAATAGATAATTGGGAGCTCGAAAGTTAAAGTGTGAATAGTGGTCATATATGGGGAAGACCTCAATAGTGTCTGAGGCTAATGTTTCAACCGGATTAATCACAAATCTTTCGGCATTCGCGCTGGGGTATAACCTACCATCGACAGTCACATCTTCTTTGTCCTTTTTTTCAAGAATACTTCGAACGAAGTTGGTGTTCTGGAGAGATGGATAGCTTTTACACGGACATTGAGTTCGTTTGGCATATGTGTTTTCATCGTTTGCTCCCCACCATAATATCTCTGCCATCCGGTACATGTTGTACATCAACATATAGTCCAGACCGTTATTTGTTTTAGCAAATAAGTTGGAGTCGATTGCTCCTCTCTTGGCGAATAAATTATCATCACCCCATGGTAAACAGTAATTGTAGGGCGCTTCTTTTACTGTGGAAAGAGCAGTGTACCCCGCATGCCAGGGACCTTCACACTGGGCTTTGTCCAGAGCATTTTCATAGTGGGATTTGGGTTTTAATGGCATTTTGTCATTCATCATGGCATAGAGAATCTCCGAATACGTTTTACCATTGAAATTCGACCAATCGTTAAAATCACTATGCGACCATGTGCCGCTTGCGATAGCGAGGTTATGCATAAGGTTTACGGGAAGTGTTTCTTTGGTTGCTTCTTTTAGTATGGTAGATTGAGGGAACCGATTCCATAGGTCTCTCCAAAAGTCTTTGTGCTTGACCATTAGTGGTTTCCCAATGACACACAAGGACAACATATCTGCCGAGGGGGCTAACAGCGGACAGTTGCTATTTACCAAGGAGACCATTTGGGCAGCTTTGTCTGCATTTTCGGAACCGCTAATATGCGGTATTACGGCAGGAGAAACGATCATCAGGAACTCAAGAGCTGCGCCCGCAACCGCCACTCCACCAACCGATTGTACCGCCGAAGAAGAGAGAAAGACTTGAGCCCCTCCTACGTAGAAGGTGGCATAGGTAATGCCCGCCCAAATTACATTGGAGCCCCATCTCATTGCTTGTTTTCCATCGGTCCATTTAGCCATTGGGTCTGGATATGTATGCCCAGTAATTGACTCACCAACTAATTTTAGAGGGTATGCCATAGGAAGAGCGACTGCTCCTCTTTTTACTAGATTGCTATTGTTGGTGGGGTTGGTAATGATATAGTTTCCTTCCTTGAAGACGTTATTTTTATCTTTGATTTCATTAATAATTGAGTCGATGTTACACGTGTGAAAACTGGAACCGGAAAACCAGGAAGATGCACTGGTGTCTTTCAATTGGAACTGGATAGTGTCTCTGTGAATAACCTGAATTCCGGCCAAAAAGAAGGTGTCAGCTATTATTATTGGTGGGTTGAAGAAAACCGTATCGGTTCTTCTATAGGGGTTGGTGAATACACTTTGACATTCCTCAAGGGCTATTTTGGTCCAATCGTCTTCGTCTGCTAGGCCAAATTTGCTCGTATGGGTTTTGCTCACATGAAGCATAACTCTATGAGTAATGTCCTTGATCCATTGATGAATATTTTTCAATGGATAAGTGCTATTTGATGGGCCATCTGGGTCTACCGATAAACCAGGCTCGACCCACTTTAATAAAGCCTTGAACCCCAATAACATACCATAAACCTGGTCCTGGCTCATTTCATTGGCCCAGTCATTGCTAGGTCCGGCCCAACCTTGCCCTTGTTTATATCCTAGTCGACAATGACTTGAAGCACTACCTATGTCTAACCTGAAACTATCAACGTCGTATACTCTGTGAACACCTCCAATTGTATCCACCAGGCTTAATTCGGGTCCATTGTGGTAGCCTCCATTCACCCAATTAATCTTTTGATGTTCCCACTCCTGACCTCCTCGATTCTGACGTTCATTAAAACCCTTCAGGTAGTCACTCCCTTGGTCGGTACGTATGAAGAAACCATTTAAAATTCCAGACTGTCCATAAAACTCCTCGGCCTCCTGATCGAGCCGTTCCATTGCATTAACCGCAAAGTAAATCTCATTCTTTATCGCTTTAAATTGGTCGGTCTCTGTTTGATTTTTGTTTTTTAGTAACCAGTATTCTGTAGCTAAAACCATCATATAATATCCATGATCAATAACAGCATCCCCAAAATTGATACGGTTGTCATATGTGTTTGCATCGGTTACCACCTGCTCCACACCGTTTACGAGTTTGGTAGTGGTGCTCTGACATCCATGAAGTTTCGTACTGGCCGCAACCTGGCTTTGCCCATTTTTCTCTCCTATTTGGGTGTAAACTTTTTTAAAACGGTCTCTGTAAACCCAATATTTATTTTCTAGTTCAATTGGGTTTTGACCCATAATTTGCGTAGCGCACGCTAGAATCAGTGTGCAGAAAATTCCTAAGTTTTTCATATTTGATCACATTTAATTTGTTCGGTTAGCGGTGCTTTCAACAACTTCTCCAAGTCCAAATCTTATCTGAACCGTGCCATTTTTGGTGGAAGGAGGTTTAGTCCGCTGTCCCAAGGTTGTTTGAGGATTTCTTTACCACAAATAACAAAGCGAGACAATTCTCGATGTACTTAAATGTATAAAGCGGCATGTTAAATGTACAAGCGTTACCAAATTGGTTGTTGGAACGAGATGTATTGCTCAATTCTACGTTGAATACAGAGTCAGACGATATTGGTAATTCCATTTTTGTGAAAAACATTGGGTGGGCATTGGCCTTTGATTTACCTTATTATTCATAACCCTGAGCGTCGTATCCCATGTGGAAAGAGGTAACCAGAGAACTCTTTTGGTTTGTCGGACTTACTATACGTTAAGGTGCAGGTTTTACCTGTCAGCGTTGTATTTGGAAGGAAAGGCTTATATTGTGCCTTGGTCAAATAAAGTTATGAAACGTAGTTTATTCGCAGTTGGTCTATTGGTTTTGATGGTCTTTATCGGGTGTGATGAAGACCCAACAGGTGATCCTGTAGGTGAGGTGACCCACAATGCCATTTTTACCGAGTCTGGTGGAAAAGGAACAGTTTTAAAAAGCAAAAATGCAAAAGGGGAGCGATATAGTAACCCCGACAGGTTTCTGGTCTTCGCAACCAATGGTGCCTCAAAGTGGGAAGTTTTTGCACTAACAGAGGAAAGTACGTTTCTGTCTGACGACAATCGCTCATTCACATATATCCCCGATACTACAGACCTTTCGGTGGTCTACTCAGCAAGGCCAGGGAGAGTCACCATTACAACTTCGAATTTTAATGCGGACACAACTCAAATGTCGGTTAGAATTGAAGGTACGGCCCATAATTCAAATACAGATTCGGTGAACTTTGTGAGCGACTTCATTACTGTTCCCGTAAGTAAATAAATAAGTTCGGAACAAGGTTGCCTTGTTCTGAACGTAGTAACCTCCTGCAGAGGTGCAGGTACGGCAAAAATAGCTACATATAAAAGTAGTACATCGCGGGTAACCCGTCTCAAGTGTAGGGGCAGTGTCCGCTCAACCCGCAACTTCGTCTTACACCTTAACAGGTGATCTTCTGAATTTCCTTTAACCTGTAATGGGGAGGGCTGTCTATTGTCATCCACGTTTCCTGAGGTGAGAATATTTTGGACATAGTAGAGGGATAACAAGTCACATATGTTCGCCCATTCAGAGCCACTGGTACCTTGCACGCATGCGTATGTGTTTGGCAAGTAGAGTAGAGTTCAAACCACTGCGACATCAGGTAATGGTCATTGTGTCATCCAAACGCCAATTCAGAATCAACAATACAACCAACATCTCCCATTATCTAAGTACGGTTACCGTTCCGGATTGATTTATAATCATCTTATTGCTGGTAGTAGCACGTAACAGGTATAAATAGGCACCAGTGGGAACCAACTTGTCCGAATAGGTGCCATCCCATCCATCTTCTGGGTTGCCAGAGGTGAATATCATTTCTCCCCATCGGTTGTAGATTGAGAATTGGTATTCAACCACATTGGTAAGGCCAATAGGTTTGAACACTTCGTTGAGTTGATCTCCGTTTAAACTTATGGCATTGGGCAAATAACAAATGGTTTTCTCACAAGGAAGTAATTCGAGTGTATCTCGCCCGGTGCAGCCTTTGCTCACGATTTCCACCCAAATAGAAATTGGGTCATCAGAGGTGTTGGGTTGAACCGCTATTTGTTGAGTGGTCTCACCTGTAGACCAGTGGATTGCCCCGATTTTATTAACGGATAATATCAGGTTGCCATGGCACAGAGTTGTGTCTTCCCCAAGGTAAACGTTCGGCTCAGGTAGTATATCCACTTCAACCGAGTCGGTGATCCAACAATGAGCATTGTACACTTTGATGAAGTATTGCCCTTTTTTGTCAACTTCTATACGCCTGGTTGTGTCTCCCGTACTCCAGGAGTATCTTGTTCCTGGTGAGGTATTTGTGATTGACAGGATGGTATACTTGCAGGTAACCGTGTCTTGGTGTATGGAGACATTAGGCTTTTCGATTCGCCCAATTTCTATGGTATCTGAGTCCTGACATGCATTTGAGTCAGCCACCCAAACAGAGAAGGTGCCGTCCTCGTTGATTGTGATGGACCCGGTGGTGTCGCCCGTATTCCACTTATACCGTTCGAACGAAGTACTAGTTTTTAACACCCTCAAGAAGTCTCCGCAATAAGTTGTGTCTGGGCCAAGGTATACCTTTTGTTTTGGACCTTCTGAAACATAAACACTGTCTGTAATCGTGTCGGATTTGGTGTAAGCCACCACTTGAAACCAACCAGTGTCGTGTACGTAAATAGATTGTGTGGTGTCGCCCGTGTTCCAGAGATACGATGCCGACCGGTTTGATTCAACCGTAATTTGTATCGAGTCACCAATACATTTAACCAACCGTCTCGGAACGTTAATGATCAGGCTGTCGCCAAACCAGAAAGAAGGGTAATATGGCGAACCGTATCCCACTCTCTTTGGAGAAAGGTCAATTGAGTGTGGTTTGTAGTCACAGCCCAGGCCTTCACTCTTTGGGTTGTTAATTACGCCAAGGCTACCGGATAATTTAGAAAACACATAAATTTTTTTGTCTGGGCCAAGTTGCAATCCACAAATACCTTTTCCTGTTCCAATTGCGATTTTTGATGATGCAACTGCACCTTTGTTCCAGTCAGATAAGTCATATTGGAAAATCGATTGATCTCCGGATGGTTCTTGAAACACGGCATAAAGTTTTTTGGAATCCGATGAAAATTCAAATGCAGAATTGAAATAGCCGTTTTGATTGCGTGGATAGAGTGCCGCTGGTATAAAGATTTGGTCCGATAGTACGCCGGTTGAGTTGTCAAATCGGAACAAAGACATTCCAGTTTCATTGCCTTTTAAGACATGTGGTCGGGCAAAAAAATTTGAGTTCGGAGACGCCTTCATGGCCAGGCTGGCAGGCAGATGCGTAACGTCAAGGTTATGAAACACACTATCGGTCACAGCCCCAGTCGGGCTAATTCTGTATGCTCGGTATTGTTGAGGACTTGATTTTCCCCTAAATATAAGCCAATAGTCAATGCCTGAACTGTGGGAAGCTACAGCGAAACCTTCATCATTCGTGTTCCAAAACTGTTCATTTATGTTTTTTAAGCCTACAATCTCACCTAAACCACCATCACCAGCCATGTCAATAACAACGCAGTCAAAATGCCGTTTGGGCATGGACGTGGCTTCACCACTGATTCCGCGGATCAAATAATAGAATCCCTCGTTACCCCTTACAGGGAGAGCAATACAAGATTGAATTGCGCTATAATTATTACGTCCTAAATCTATGTTAATGCCCGCCATCGGTTGGTGTTTTCTGTTGAATACAGTATCCCCATCCGAGTAAAATAAAAGGCTCCCGTTCTTGTCACAAATGCTGGTTGTTCCTTCCCTGTACTTAGTACCATTGACCATATTGGTTACCAGGCTTGGCTTGCCTCCGTGTGTGAAATTCAGGCCAGGGCCAAAGTACCACTTGTCCAATTCATGCTGTGCAGAAACGGGAACAAGGCATACAAGGTTCAATAAAGTTGCACATGTGAATGTTAGGATAACTCTGGAGATGGCCCGATTCATTTAAAACCAATATTTTGCTGACACCTAATGGTTTGACGAAAATATCGAATAAATGGTTGGGTATGAACCACACTTACATAAAAGCAGCGTATACCTTCCCCACACCCACGGACTCGCCATAGCGACTTCGAAGTCTGTCTCATTTATTGATGCCTCGCTTCTATGAAGACGCTAAATGCGAAAAAGGGTTTGGCACCAGCCAAACCCTTTTTTCTTAAGGCGCAGTAACATCAAATCGAACAACCACAACCTACCTGCGGCTGAGGTGTTCGTTACAGTGAACGTTATTTAGTCAATTTGAGCCTTAAACCACAGGTCTGTGTCGGCTAAAGGGCTATAGCTTGCCAATACAGGGTCCAAACTGGCGCCACTTCTGACCACAAATGCACCTCCAAAATGATACGGTTTGGCATCAGATGCAGAAAGGTTGAAAATGGTTCCGGAATTAACAACAAATGCATAGTTCGTCATTTCATTAACGTCAATAGGAGGATCAAAGCTCCGTACATTTTCATCGTGCAGTTTGTATGTAGCATTGTTGGAAGACGCTATATAGTTCAAACTTGACGTCCTTGAATCAAACTCATATAAATCGATTTTCAGACTGCCACCCTGCAGTAAACTGGGTACTTTGACCGAAATAGAGGTTAACTGCCCTTCTTTATTCGATGTAAATGTCTGACCAATCCGTTGTCTTCTCTCAACCGGAGTTGTTGCAGCCTGATTCATAGCCAATGAAGTATTTTCAGTTGTGTTTTCAGGAGTAGGTACTTCGGTGGACACCTTAACGTCAAACCAGAGATCAATGTCCGGCAAAGCCAATGCCTCGTCGTAGGTTACATCTTCTTCGCTTGGATTGTCAAGAATATTAAATGCATTACCCTCTGTGTACAGATTTCCTTGAGACGTGTTTACGTCAATCATGTTTGGTGAATTCACAACAAAGGCATACTCACTGTTAGCGTCTAGCTGTACAGGACAATAAAAGGTGTTTTCAACCGCATGAAAGTGCCCCACATAAGCTGATGAGCCGAGGTAGGTAAGTGTCTTGCCTCCCGCTGCAGGTGTATCGCACTTATACAGGTCGATTTTTGTTGTGCCCCCTTGTTTTAGACTTGGAATGTGAATGGTTATTGACTCAAGTTCTCCTCCTGCCGTTGTTCTAAAAGTCTGACCTACACGAACTTTATTGCGTTCGCTAGAAGCCTGGTGAACCGGTAATTTACTCCCTTCATGGTGGTTTCTGACATCGTATTTATTCATTGTTTTTATTTCAAATAAACACGAAAACCACTAAAGTATCTTTATTAACGAACGTATAATGAGTTATTGTGAATCTCTGTATTAACTTCGTTCACGCTACATCGGCGGTCAGGCAAAGGAACTACACAGGAAGTGCGTAACACAGCAAAAAAATATGGAGAAAAAAGTTATTAATAACCGAATAGTCGGGAAAGACCTGATCCGGTATTTTATCCTGATTTTTTGGTCTTTATTTTGGTTTTTGAACGTTGTCGACAAATTGATTGGAGGGGCTCATTTCTTGTTTGTCGGCAGAGACAGATTTGCGCAACTTCACCGTTTTTTTGACTCCCTTGGTCTTGGTAGTCCTAACGTTGCAAATGCGGCGTTAATCCTAACAGCAGCATTAGAGACATTTGCTTTGATCTTTTTTGTGGGGGCACTGATTCATTTTGTAAGGAAAAACCTTGAATCTTCCAGTTCCTGGTTTTTTGTAGGTATTGCTTTAACACTTACCACTTACATTTATTTCTCCATTGGTGACCAGGTTTTTGGCGACCATTTTGAGCTGTTAGAACATGCGCTGTTTTGGTTTATTGCATTGTTATCCTGGATTATTTTTATCCATATAGATAAGATTCAGTCGTTTGAAAGTTTCTCAATAGGTAAGAGGCAGTTTTTAGTCTCCACCGTATGGGTTGTAGCCATTGGTTCTGCTACCACCTTTGCAGTTTTTAGACATAACGAAACTTCTTTTATAGAACGAACACAAGCAGTTGAAGCCGAAAAAATTACGGGGAATAAATACAAAATCGAGTTCCCCTTTCTTGCAGGTAGCACCGCATTTGAAAATTCAATTGAAAAGTTTAAAGAGGACAATCCGAATTTAAACATAAGCTACATTTATACGGCGCCAAAACCCCTTCGGCTTGGGCAATCGGATGGACTGATTATTTACATACAAACGGAAGATGCCAGATGAAAGAAAAAAGACTCATAAAATACTTTGTTCTCGTTTATTGGACCTTTTTCGCGCTAACAACAGTCGTCGACAAAATTATCCCAGACGTATACCCATTCTGGGTGGGTGCTGATTTTTATACGTTGTTTATTAAGTTATTCGCCTCGTTGGGGCTTAAAGATCCCGTTTTTGCAACCATAGCGTTGGCAGGAGTTTCTCTCATAGAAATCACAGCTTTTGTTTGTTATTCATTTTCCTTAGTCAATCTGTTGAATGGCAAAGACCATCGTTCGGAACAGTGGTTTTATAGAGGCATTTCATTCTCCATACTATTGTTCAGCTTATTCACTATTGGAGACCAGGTGTTCGGCGATCGGTTTACACTTCTCGAACACAGTATTTTTTGGATCATACTAATCGTTTCCTGGGCTGTGTTCAAGTACAATTCACTTTCAGGCGATAGAACGATAAACTTGACATTATCGAAGGACATTAAAATTGGCCTTCTTGCTGGTACAGTTCTTACACTGGTTACCTCCTATTCGATCATTGACTTTTCAAAAAGTACGTACTACCGTAAAGCGGAACCTGTACAAGGTGAAGAAGTTGTTCAGGGCGTTTACAAGTTTGATTTTCCTTTTTTGGGCGATAAGCGAACCTTGGAAAATACGATTAAGGCATTTGAGAAAGGACATCCTGAGCTTAAGATAAATTACATCTATACAGGTCCGGACGAGTTGAACACAAAGAAGAAGACGCATATGTTACTTTATGTGTTTACCGAAACAAAGGAAAGCCCGAACCGCTGACAAAAAGACCCAAACCGTTAGGTTGAGCTTTTTGCTATGCCGTAGCTTCCCTTCATAAACTTAGGAGAAGGCTTCGAAGGAAGGTGGTCCTGCGGGCTTAAATCGAATATTTCGAGGTGTAACTGTCTTGTAGTTAGTTGTTTATATTTCTTCGAATTACAAGTGTTACATAGTAATCGGGTGGTTGAGCCCTCTTTCGCAAGGAACTTGTGTTGCACCGCAGCGACATGGGGCTGTTGCCCGAATACCGGACAAGTGCAACGTCGCCCTTGGTAGCATGTCTAAAAACAAACCAAATCAGTCACTAAAAACAAAAAAGCCAAATCCTCCTGGGTCACGAACAATAATATTGTCGACATCCCCATTTGGGTTAAAGTGGGTAATCTCTTCTGTAATCGGAATATTCAGTTGTCGCAGGTTGTCAATAATTTCCACGTTCTTGGTCCCGTTGAAATAACTTAATGAAGGATTGAAGAACAAATGGGGGCAGGCTCCAGGCTTCATAAGGCTAAGCACCGTGCCTTCTTCATTGCTTGTTACCACAAACCCTTGCTCGACGGAACCCATAACTATGTTGGAGAACCCAAGAATGTCAAAGAGGTTCAAGGATTTTTGAATATCGGTCGATTCAAGGCTAATACCTGCATAGTTGCCCAGGGCCGAGTAAGAAACCTCGGTTACTTCATGTGCTGGCCCTTCAGAGTTCATTAAGTAAATCCATGCGCCGCTAAAGTCACTTAAAATATAACCACCCGAAGTTTTGGTTACCGCGGTTAATTCCTTTAGTTTGTCAACGGTATCCCCCCAATCATCTGAAAACATTTTTATTCCGGCTCGTGCAAATCGGTCTGGATTGACTTCCATCAACACTTTTCCATCGGTCAGTAGATGAGGGTTTGAATTGGTAATGGGTTTAAATCCTAAATCGGAATAGAAGCTTAAACTCGCTTCCAAGTCTGGTGTTGGTGTTTGTACTATGGTCTTCATTTCGGTGGCTTTTAAAGCACTTGGTCGAAAGTACGACATACGGAAATGATGAACAAACCGTTGTTCGGTTTGTGACTATTGTATAATAGAACCGCTGAAAACGTACATTCCTTATTCGTTTATTAAGGTAATAATACCCGATCGTTTATTTACAGATCCAGATCTTGACTCTACAGCTTTGAGTATATAGTAATACGTTCCATCCGGGCATGATTCTCCAATGTTGTCTACTTTCCCATTCCAAGATTTATCATAGGGTAATGTGTAATGGGTGACTTTTTCTCCCCAGCGGTTGAAGATTTCAACGTCAATCTCATCATAGCCGTTGAACACAATTTCCCATTGGTCATTGGTTCCATCTCTTCCAGGGGTGAAAACATTGAATAATTCTAAGATTACCTTACAAGTATCATGATCAACGAGAATGGTATCTGACACATGATAAGGAAGACTGACATAGCACGTGTCGTCATATTCCAACCGAACTTGATACTCTCCAACAGCACCATTAGGCACGTTGTAACTAGAGCCCGTTTCTCCAACTAAAGCAATTTGATCCTTGTACCATTGTATTGCATTGGGCTTGTCCTTGAATTGGGTGTTTAGCTCAATGTCCTCTTGGCATGAATGCCTGGAACTTGTAATCCACGCCCCTTTCGAAAAGGCAGATTCAGTGTTGAGTGTTAGCTCATCTAAATAGTAATAGTTTCTACCACCTGAGTTTGGGTTGTTTGTCGCACTCGTTCTATCCAAAACTGACCTACAACTGGGACCAATGACCAATGTGTTAATATTGGTGGAGGGTGTGAAATTCAGTGTTACATGTTGCCATTTGTTCTTACTCAAAGTGACATTTGCACTGTCGAGGCCAACCCAACCTTTACCCTTGGTGGGGCAACCAAAGAATGGGTCACTTACCCCGAAGGGTAAGTTAGCGCAGGTTGTGGAGCCAAAAGCAGCAATTGAGGTGATTGAATCCCCACTGCCATGATACAAGTAAAGCTGAAGCTGGTAGTTTTCTCCAGCCTTAAGAGGCTCATTCAAACAAGTCCCAACGTATTCCTTGTAGACCATTACACCTATGGAGTCCCAGTCCATATCATGGTAACCGACATATCCGTTTCCAACCAGAAAGGGAGGCTTTGACATATTTGGATTGTTGGTATAACCACAAACATTAAAATAGTCAGAAGTTGCAGAAGAAGCCCTTATCCAACCCTTAGCGCAACTCGTTTGACTATAACCTATTGGGCAACAAAGTGTATCGTCAAAAGAGGAGTTGAAAATTAAAGAATGTATTGGCTCTTGTTTACATTGGCACTCTATGGAATCCTTTAGATCTATCAAACCATCGCCGTCATCATCCATGCCATTGTTGCATATTTCTTGTGCTGTGCAGACATTTTGCATCAGAACAAGAACGGTGATGGTCAATATCCGAACAGGGTTCAACATGTTTATTTAAAGTTGGCTTTAACAAAAATATCCAGAGTGTTCTGACCATGTTCTGTGTAGCTGTAATACTTGAGTCAGAATGATGTTGCACTAATTTGAGATTAGCCGGTTTTGGTTAACAAAAACGGCAGGTTCAAAATGAAGTTACTCGAAAGTCTAAATAGGGATGCAGGTCTTCTTAATGAAAGAGAACTGGAATAAAAGAGTTTACAGGAATTAACGAGACAGAACGGAGATTCATACCGTAGATCCAAGCTCGGATATTTGCAACCTATTATCTCTGCAGGACAGTCTATCTTAAATCTACAGTTCCATTGAGAGTCTCTTCCTCTCCTGAAGTAGTCTCATAAGTGATTATCCAGAAATAAGTTGCGTGAGGAAGTAGTTTGCCGTTGAATGTTCCATCCCATCCGGTATTGAGGTTCACGGATTCGTAAACCCGTTCACCCCATCGATTGAAAATTGAGATAGATGTGTTTTGGACCTGATCTATTTCAATCGGTAAAAAGAGGTCATTAGAACCATCGTTATTTGGAGTAAAAACATTGGGCATGCTAAGAATGGATTTACAGTTGGTCACGGAGATGGT
Source organism: Bacteroidia bacterium (assembly GCA_017640445.1). Lineage (GTDB taxonomy): Bacteria > Bacteroidota > Bacteroidia > NS11-12g > UBA9320 > UBA987. The sequence goes on from JAEPQQ010000002.1 coordinate 55,605, forward strand.
AACCTCTCTGGTATGGCTGCCACATACATTACTGTCCGTGAGGACATAAGTGCCAGGTTGACTTATGGATATGGTATCAGTAGTTTCATTTGTGGACCAAACGAGACTGCTATAATGGCCAAGTTGTAAGGGATATAGTTTAATGCTATTCGTGCCATCATTGGAGCATATCGAGGTGTCTGACCGTAATTCGAAATTTGGTGGGCGGAGATGAGTGATAAAAACGGAATCCGTATGCGAGCCACAATCATTTGTGGCTGTGAATTTATAATTAGCCAAAGAAGGCTGCGTTATTATGGTATCGGTTGATATACCTGAAGCCCACCAGGTGTTTTCTATAAACTGGCCGTCTTTCGGATATAATTGCAGCTTGTGAGCTTCGCACAAAACTGTATCCTCCCTTAGTGTAAAATGTGGGAGAGAGACGATGTTCACGCTACGTTCAATGGTGTCATTTCCCGATGGCATATAGAGGATAAGCTTTACAGGATAAGTTCCAGGTGATGAAAATGTGTATTTTGGGTTTTCTGATCGTGAAAAAAGTTCAGTACTAAAATTATCACCGAAGAACCATTTCAACGAGTCATACTTTAAACTTGTTGGGATGGTAGCAGAAAACTCTGTACTATCACCAGTGCATTTATTTAATGCTGTTATGCCCCGTGAAAATATGGATTGAACAAAGCCAGGGAGTCCATGTTTGGTCACTCCTCCTTGAAGGTGGAAATCCTCAAACGTATACTGACAGGCAATACCTAAACGATCTGGTTTGTGGATCACGTCTAAAGCGGGTCTGTCATGTCGGGAAATGTAAATCTTCAAGTCAGGCCCCAGTTGCAAACTACCAAAATTCCAACCGATGCCATTTTTATGTATCAGTGTCTTCGAATTTAGAATACTACTTTTTTCAAAACGCACAAGCGAATATTGGGTAATACCATAGCGTTCATTGCGATACAGTATTTGGGAGTTTGGTGAAAATTCATAAGCATAGTTCAGTTTAAATTTGTTGGTAAAGGTTATTGCATCGGTAAAAATTCCAGTTGTATTGTCGAACTTGTACAAGGTCCAATAACTATTGCATCCTGTAACGGCACACTTTCCATCCGGAGAGAATTTCATGATCCATCGCCCTGGCTCAGATTCAAGAAACGCATCAGGTCCTATCTTGGTTTCAATGGGTTTTTGTAATCCGCCGGATGTTAAAAGGTAAGCCAGCAGTCCTTTACCTGGAGCTCTGTATAACACCCAGATATCTTGATCGTTAGAGTGTTTTACAGCAGTGACACCCTCATGCGATGAAGGAGTTACTAGCACTCGATTTTTGTCTGTGACATCACCGTTCCCATTGTCAAGAGACATGTCAATAATGGAGTAGTGATAACCTTTACTTTTGCCGGACGAACCATCAACCGTGAATACATAATAAATCTGAAGACTTCCTGGTAAGCGTACAATTATGGCGCTTTGAGCTGAAGAATTATGGCCGGATAGGCCAAAACCATTGGGCATCTCTTTGTGGTTCTTATTCCAAACAGTTTCACCATTGGTATAAAAAAGAAGCTGTCCATTTTTATCCGCAATAGATGCACATCCTTCAAGAGTATTCATCTTGCCATTGGTAAGTGCCGTAGGAGGGGAGGTGTTAAAATCGATACCTGCTTTATTGCCAAAATGCCAAATGTTAGCTTCTTTTTGTGCGAAGCACAGAACAGCTGTTAAGAACAATATGGTTAGAATAATACTCCTCAAAAAAACCAACATGAGTTTAATCTATTGAAAGTCAAAACTAAAATAGGTTCCAGCGATTGCAACAGATGCCTTGGAAACGCGAAATGACGTTAGAGGGACCGTAATCTGTTCGAAATTAGAAACTTCCTGACTTTTCACACTGTCGATTACCCCCAAAATAATGGGTTTAAGTAGAGTGGCAAGAAACGAACCAAGTCACATACCTTTATCAATTTTTATCCTTGCAAAGGTTTTTTAACAGTAGTAACTTGCAAATGATTAGAATTTAGCAAAGGAGTTTGAGGCTAGTCAGAACGCTCTTCTGATTAGAGTTACTGGAGCAATACTTATTGCTAGGTGAAATTGAAATTGCCGGGTTAAACCTAGGCGAAAATGAGGTGAAGAACTATGGAGTCTTTCTTAGATAGGTCAATGGGGTACTTAAATCATGTAACCGCTCTTTTACTAAAGAGGGAGTTGCTTGAGGCGATAAAGTTGAATAAAATTGATGTAACCCCAGAACAATGGGCAGTTTTAAATAGGTTAAGTGAGCTAAATGGACTTACCCAGAAAGAAATTGCAAAAATTACGTTTAAGGATGCGGCGAATGTGACACGGATAATTGATAAACTTCAGGAAAAAAACATGATTGAAAGGAAGGCAAAGCCTGATGATCGTAGAACTTGGAGAGTTCACATAACTAAAGAAGGGCAGCGCGTTAGAGATCTAATCGAACCATTGGCAATAGAGGTGTTGAAAAAAGCGACTAGAGGGGTTGGTTCTGATGATATCTCTAGGTATAACGAGGTGGCTAGAAAAATAATAAACAATTTGGAGAGGTAAAAAATTTGACCATATATTTGTCATGTCAATAATTGACTCAACAATAAATAAAACACTAAGATTAAATGATATGAATGGAAGTGGCACGACAGGCAAATACAGCAGGGGCATCGTTACAATACATTGGATGTCAGCCTTTCTGATTTTCATTTTATTCCCACTGGGTAAATACATGTCAGGTTTAGACCCGATTGAAAAACTTGGGTTAATAAAGTTTCACGGAATACTTGGATTGATAATATTCCTACTTACAATTGCCAGGAGTGTCCTGTTTTTTACCACAAAGAGGCCTGAGAAGTTAAATACGGGTTCTTGGTTTAATGATCTTATAGCAATGGTGATCCATCGCGCTTTTTATATCTTGCTGTTACTGATAGGAGTTTCTGGTATTGTTACCTTGGTATTGGGAGGATATCTCGATGCAATTTCCATTGAATCTACGAACCTCATTCTTCCAAGAGATGAGATAAGCCCCTTGTTAATACATAATATGCTTGCGGTTCTTCTTATTGCATTGTTAGCGGTTCACGTAGCAGGTGTAATTCGATTTAATATCAAGCATAAGACTAATGCTATCAAACGTATGACTTAGAATTTAATTTACAGTTCCTTGAAGTCAAAAGTGCCTCGGAGCAACTTCAATTCAAAAAGATGTCTAATAGCGCTACAATGAAAATAGTAAAACTGGTTGTTCAGATCTTGAGTGTAATAAGTGTCGCTTCTTTTGCAGGGGCAATGCTGATGTTGGATACTTCATTAGTGGCATTTTGGAAACAAGTGTCCCCTGATGAATTTTTGGATTGGTTTTCAGCATACTCCTCCGGAATATCACGGACTACTGGCATATTTGTTAAGCTAAGTATGCTACTACCCCTCATTTCCTTATTAGTAAACATGCTTAATCGGCAGGCGATGATATACTGGTCACTGTCTTATATCTGTATACTTGCAATTATGGTTATTACAGCAACATTTTTTGTTGATGCCAACGAATCTTTCGTGTCCAAGACAATAGAATTGGGTAAGGTGCCGGAAACTATAACGACCTGGGGGAGATTGCATGCGATAAGAACGACATTAGCTTTTGTCTCTGCTTTTTTGGCATCAGTTGGACTATATAAATATGTGTCCAGTATCCAAGAAACTAGTTTGATAGATAAATTAAGGCAAGCAAATTAGTCAACGATTAGAGAAACAACCAATTAATTAGTACATGGTCATTTATGACAGGACCCAAAACAGAAAGTATAACATTAACTGATTCGTTAGAGGACTTAAGAGAAAAACTAGAGGAATCGATGGTGTACCGACGTATTGCAGTGATGTCTTACGAAGGAGAATTGGATGTATTTCTACCCAGTTACATAAACATATTGCCAGTGAAACTAGGTTTAAGCCGGGAAGTAATATGGTTTGGGAACCCCAGGTGACTCTCATAACAGTTCAAGAAAAGATGAGTAAAGAATTTCGTATTGCGCCAACGGAAGGTTTAATGGCTAATTCAGCACTTTATGACGTAATCAAGGAGTAGTCCAACAACAATTCTATTTATTTTTTATGGGCGCTAAGGTGAAAAAGGATAAATGCCTTTATTGAAAAGAATTCTGAATTACGTGATTTATGCAAATCTCGTAGTTGCAACCTCCGCCTTTGTACTTTCGGTTGGTGTTGGTGAGGTTGTAGGCATTAGTAACTCCCTCGGATATGGGCTCTTCAGTTCTTTAAGTACGTTCTTTGTTTATAATGGCCAACGGTTATTCAAAATTAGCAGTGAATCATCAGGCCCAAGGTTGAATTGGGTGTTTAAAAATCGTAAATTTCTGTGGGTCGCAAGTATGGCTAGTGCGGTGTTGGCTTTGCTGTGTTTTGTTTGTTTGGTCAATAGAGTGAACTTGACCGTTGTTCTTATTATGTGTGTTAGTCTTGTAATTTCTATATTATATGTTATTCCATTGGGCAATAAAAGTCTTCGAGAAATTTCTTATGCCAAAACACATGCAATAGCCCTTACTTGGACTTTGGTAATTGTGGTATTCCCGTTGATTAATGAGAACGTTTGTAGTACAAAGTTGTTTTTGAGTTTTGTGCCCGCCCATTATCTATATTTTTTAGCAGTTGCAGTTGTTTTTGACATAAATGATTTAAAAGTCGATCCTTTATCTCAACGGACTATCCCTCAAATAGTCGGCACGAAATACACAAAAAAGGTTGCTTGCGCATTGTTGTTACTCTCAATGATAGGCATAACATATTACACGTTTTCCTCTTTGAGTTTAGGTGCTGTTTTAATACAAATTATCTTAATCGCAGGCATTTCAGATCGTCGTGGAAATATTTACTTTGACTTATACATAGATGGTGCAGTTTCGTTGTTAGGTCTAAGTTACATTTTTTGTTCTTGGTAAACCAATCCCTTAAAACCTTGGATTTAGACATATTTTTAGTAACAATAAAGTTTAAAGTGGAGTCCTGGTAGAAGTATAAAGCAGGGTGTAATCCTGTTTGAGTTCAAGGACAGTTGAATAAGATTGGTAGTTATATTTGTTACAACAATTATTGTTATGTATATTTGTTGTCATGACAACAAATGTTAAACGTGCAACAAATTTTCTGAATGGGTATTTGAGTTTCGCTACTTCTAGAATAATTGGTTTGTTATTCGTAATGATCTTCATAACAGTTACCGGATGTGCACCACAGCATCATCATGCATTCAAGCAATTCAATACGGAGAGTAGAGATGAAATAATATCAATACAGGGTTATGTTGCAGATTCTTCAGACGCTAAGGAGTTAGGGGAAGCTTGGAATCTACTTATTGCAGAAATGAGTAAGAAACCTGGATTTGTTTCAGGGTATTTGAGTGAAGGTGTTGGTGACTCGAAGCTAGTATTAGCCCATAGTACTTGGGAAAACCTTGAGTCGCTTAGAAACGCATTTTCAGATAAAAAAATACTTGAATTGGAATCCAAATTGCCTAAAATTCAATTTGAACACCTATTCAACGTAGGAACCTTGGCCAATTATCAAGGCAAAACTGAGGCTAAACCAATGGAACTATACATGGATACAACCAATTCACAAGGTGTAACACTCATTAACTCTTTTGAGGTTCCAATTGGAAAACTTGAAGAATCAATCAAGTACTGGGAAGCTTGTAGGGACTTTCTCGAAAATGAACCTGGATACATTTCAACAAAACTGCATAGATCCATAAAGGATAATGCGAAGTTTCAACTGGTCAATGTTGCTATTTGGGAATCACCTCAAGCATTCATGAAAGCTTCCAAAAGAATGGGTGAAGAACTTGGGGTTCCTCCTACGGAAGGTTTAATTCCAAATGCTTCTCTATATTCAGTAATTAGAAACTAAAAAGGGAAGAATATAATTGTAATTTGATTATGTCTGTAGCCCTATCTCTCTATTCGGTTCCAATCATAACAGCAACTTTAATAATCAACACTCTAAATCACAATACACCCAACATCGGATACCTACGTATCACCAAGTTGCTAATACTTTTTTCGGTTTCGTTTGGAGTAAAGAAAAGCCCCAATAATGATATCATTATTGGGGCTTTGTGGACTAAAAGTCTTTTCGCGAGAGGCGTGATATTAATTGCCTACCAAAATGACTCTTAAATTCTGAGTTTTACCTTGACTTGTTATCTCGACTACATATGTGCCAGATGGTAAGCCAGAGAGATTGTATATATAGTCAGATTGTATACCTTCTCTCACCAAAACCAATTTTCCAATTGAGTTAAATATTTGAACTTTCTCAAGTGGCATAGTGTTTTGAGCTTGATGATTATTGACAGGGATAATTTGGAATATGAAATTAGTGGGGTTTGGTTTTATTTCAAATTGACTTAATTCATTAGATTCATAATCCTTAATTCCTCCTAAAGTTGATGTGGGGCTTGGAAAAATATCCTCACAAATTGTTTTACAACATACAGTATCACATACACAAATACAGGATGTTAAGCAGACTTTGCCAACAAAATTTTCTGGTAAATTGAATTTTAGAACCTTGATTCCATTTGATTCAATCTCTTCTCCAATGTATATAGAACTTAATGGAATAGGAGTATTTGAGCCCGATGAATATATTTCCCAAATGTCTTCTGCACATACCGAATCAGGAGCGTACCTCCAAACTTCAAGAATGTTTGGATATACTGGGTTTCTTCGCATACCCAAGTCTATGTTGAACTGATTGCATTTGTATTCAGCCTGACTTAAAACATTATATCTCATAATACACACCTCACATTTTGTGATATTCTCATAAACAATATCGTAAACCATTGAACCTATCGACGGGTCGTGCACTCTATTAATAGTTTTCCTTACAATATCTGAAGATGGATATTGACACCCACACCGTTCTGGTTGAAATGCAGGTAGTAGATCGGGGTCTATGGAATCTTGATCACATGATAAAATATGTGTGGCAAAACATGTATCCTTAATGCTAGCGGATGTGTCATAGACATAGATATGTCTAATATATTTTTTGCATTCATTTCTATTAATGGATTCGAATCTATGATTCCCTTCACTCAGAGTCATGGAAATTAGGCCTTCACAAGTATTAAAAGAGGGTAAGTTGTCTGGTCCGATATACTCAAAGAATTCTGAATCAAATGGCGGTTGACACGGGTCATATTCTACACCAGTGGTTAGTTCACAATAACTAAGTGTGTCATAGAGATTTACAACATCAAGCGAATCATCGGTTACATGTAATTCTGTAATGTGTATTTGACAGTTTATTGAGTCCTTGCAAAAGACTAGATAGTCTCCCTTTGCTAACATATAAGGTGAAGCAGGGGCCAAGAACGGTTGAGGGAAGGTATTGTTAGTATAATCATAGGTATAGGTGATTCCAATTTCCTCAAGTCCTGAACAGGTGAAGTAGTCTCTACACAAGCTAATTGTGTCTGTTGAAACAATAGTGTCTGCAGCAATTTCATTGACACGAAGCTTAGTGATTACATAACTGCAATTGACTGTATCTTCACAGAAAACCAAATAGTCACCTTCACCAAGACAAATTGTTCCTGGAGGGTAAAATGGCCTAGGGAAAGTATCATTTTCATAGTCATATGCCTCCGTGAGCCCAACTCTTCTGTATCCGATGCAAGAGGAATACGAAGCACAGGATTCAAAAGAACAGTAACTAATAGTGTCATATAGTATCACTGTGTCTGCTGTTATTTCATTAACGTTGAGTTTAGTGATTTGAAGACGACAGTTTATAGTGTCTGTACAGAATACCATATAATCACCACTCTTAATGCAGTCTGGGTTTTCTGGTGAAAAAGGAACTGAATTTGGGTCATTCAAATCATAATTATAAACGATGTATTCAAATTTGAAATTAGGACAATGATTGTATTCAACACAAGGGTCTAAGCTACAATATGAAATTGTGTCATAGTCTATAATTGTATCTATGTCAATGGTATCAACTTTAATTGGATATTGATGGACTACACAGGTTGTAAAATCTGTGCAATAGAAATCGTAGGTACCCTTAGTGAATTCATATTTTCCGTCAGAGGAGGCATAAAATACCATCTCGTTGTGATCCTCAATATATCCCGAGTAATTTGAGCATATTACATCTCCATCAAAACTAAAACCTTGTTCATATAAAGTGCAGTATTGGCCATAAATAGTGTCATGAATTTCAACCGTATAGGGACCTTTCTTAATTTGAACAATTTGAGCCATAATATTACAGGTTCCCGGAATTGGTTTGATAATTTCATAAAACCCTTCATCTAGTAGGAAGTTTTTACTGATTTTTCGATTGAAGTAGTCATAATGTATTCCCGATCCTGAGACCGTGGTGAAGGTTTGTAAATCTAGAATTGTGACTAAATTAATTGCTTCTTCACACATTGTATCTAGACCAAATTCTACATTGTAACGATATTTATCCTGGAAGCATTTTTGTATAACTAAGGTGTCAGGATTCATTATGGATGTGCCATAGACGGTAGTTACCTCAATTTTTTGTATTTGGAATCGACATGAATCCATTTTGCATTTTTCGTAGTAAACTCCTGGAGTTAACTTGACTCTGCTTCCATTATAGTCTGGTCTAGATGGATAGAGAAGTACTTCTTCATAGGTTCCCGAAGGCATTAGTTTATATACATAGGAGTATTTATCATTATTGCATTTCTTTTTAAAGTAGTTAATGGAAGGGCAATAGCTACAAAGCTCAATAGTCTTTGGGGGTAAGGTGTCTGTATAACTTTCGTTTATGTAAATATCCTTAAACAGAATTGATTCTTTAATCACGTCAGTACAGGGATAGCTGGTTTTTAGTGCTTGATAGATTCTATATCTACCTGGATATTGACTTTTGTCATTACCAAACATTCTTTTCAATAAAGATTCCAAGCAGCCTTCTTTCTCAACTGTGTTTTGGCTCCATCCATATATGGGCCAGTTAATTACATTGCCACTTGCATCTAGTTTTTGCAAGCCCCAAACTGAATTTACATTTCCGTAAATAGCAAGACAACTATCAGGTGTCCTGTAACAAATATCTCCTAAAGTAATATCCAAAGAGCATACGGTGTCAGGTCCTAATATGCACGATGCAGTAGATGGCTCATAAACTGAACTGAAAGCAGAAGAGAACCCATAGGCAATGGATTGCGTATTGCTATTGTATACACCAACTTGCATTATTCCGTCACTTTCTATCATAACCATTCTTCTGCTAGTGTGGTTGGTAAATAACGTAAGATCAACTTCCGCGACGTAGGAAGGTGGAGCATTCAGGATATTATTAGTTAAGGTATTCCAGGTTAAGGTTGGATAAATCTGAATATTTCTGAGGTAATCATAGAAGCGAACGTTTTTGTGATTACTAACTATTTTGGCTTTAAATACTGGGGAAGTAGGAGTTGGTATTAGATTACCCCTGCCTATTACTACTCTTTTGGAACCGTTCCCAAAGTTATATCTAGGAATAATAGCAGACCCAATTTCGCAGCCTCTTCCAGAAGTATGATAAACCAAAAAACTATCGCAATTGGTGGAATAGATGTCAATAAAGGCCCCATGGGGTAAATTGCTCATATTAAAATTAGCAGGACTAGTGCGACTGATACTTTTGGTCTGCGGTACACCATTGTTTACTTTAATGTTTACAGTAATTGGGGTTGTACTGTATGTGTAGAATCGAAGATCCTCTCCATCTAGTTGTTCTTTAGTTATTATATATCGGTAGCCAAAACTATCTCGCGGAATTAACTGGTCTCCAGCATTGTCAATGCACCAAGCATAAGGATTTGCAATTGAGTGTTCAAGTAAATCCTCCTTAACCGTGACAGCAATGTTATCCGTACTTATGACGCGAAAATTGTCAATGTTTCGATCAGAAAAACTGTACGTCTGTCCTGGGGAACTCAAGGGCCAGTTGGTAACAACTGGGGTGCCGCTTCCATCTACTATTGTTATTGAATTTGTGGCAGCACTTAAGTTTATAATATCAATCGATCTTAGTGCCGTGCTGGAGCTAACAGGCCCAAATGATGCGGAGGAGGGAACTAAAAAATCCTTACCAACTGCAGCACGCCCTTTTAGAGTGAAAATTTCACCTCCATTTGGGCTCTGGTTTTCATAATATGCTTGAATGTTTGAACTGCTGACCACAATGATACCTTTGTCATCCATTGCTGGACTGGTACCTAGAGTATAGAAGATTGAGCTAGTAGAATTTAGATTAATTTCTCTTACTTCATTTTGATTGAGGGTGTAATTTTGATTGATGCCTCTAGCTGGCATGGATACATTCACGGTGGTATTGTTTTCTAGCCCTACAAGTACTAGTTTACAAGGAGAGAAATGTTTTGGGTTTTGACTCCATTGAGGTGGAGCGAAAGCGAAAAAATTATCTGTTTGGGCCCAAGAATAACTCAAACAGGATAAAATGAGGAGTACTGTTAGAATGTGTCTATTGATCATAATAATACTATTAAATGGTGTTGTTTGTCTTTTGTTTTGATATTAATTTTTCATGCCATCGAAGGTTTACGGGGTACTTCTTCAATCAATTTTGGTTATCTCAAATTTCATGTTTAAATCTGGCGACCATGAATCTTATGTACAAGTGAATATTTAAACTGTATAAGCGTGACATTACAACCGTAAACCTATGCTTAATGAGAATAGTGCAAGAGAAGTGGCTAGACAACGGATCAAAATGAACCAAGCAATAAGATGTGGAGCAATTTGCTAACCCTCAAGACTAAAAAGTAAGATTCAAGGTTTAATTCAATTTTGAAATCCAATCAGACTTTGGAATTCTATCATTTTCGAATACGAATTACTTCCAAATACACATATATGCATTCGTAAGCCGAGTATTTAAAAGGGTTGTGAAGTTTTTGTCTTCATAGAATTGCAATTACTCGTATTTCTACTAGTTGTTAGAGTTGCCAATTCTGAACCAAAAAAGTGAAGTTTTAATGGATAATAAGAACATAGGTAGCCCCTGGGGGTCTTAAATCGAACATTGCTTCCTAATATCCCGCACACAGGGCTGCAGGTATCCGGATTGCCGGCTCTTGCCCACTTGCTGGTGGGTTGATGGTGGTTCTGGGATCATTCTAAATTTTTATCAGTGAAAGCAAACAACAAATCAGTAGATTTCGTATAGTATTGGTTCTTTAATGATTAATGATCAACAAATGCCTCAGAATCTGCGAATCGATGTATACTTCCAATACATATGCTCCGGAAGAAAGGTGAGCGCTGGATATTATCTGAGGACCAGAAAAATGTTTTGCTTCAAGGAGAGTTTTGCCATCCATGCTTCGCAAGGCAATAGACTCTATCGTGCAGTCCGAACAATGGATTCGAATGGATTCATCCGCGGGATTGGGATAAACTTGTAGGTCAACCAAGCGGAGTTCAGCGAGGCTTCCGTTGTTTTTATATTCCACCAAAATGGAGTCACGCACCAAGCAGCCATTTTTATCTTCCACCTCAACCCAATAGAGGTCATCGGTTTGGATGCGAAGGAAATTCCTGGTGCTGCCATCCGACCACAAGTACGAACTGAATGTATCCGTTAACGTCAGAAACGTATCGATCACTTTCGATGCTTCATACTCAAGGTCCGGACCAAGATCAACCATAGGAAGTAAGTAAAACTCTACTTGGATACTATCGGAGGCCTGACAATTATTGCTGTCGAGTACATCAAGGCGGTAGGTTCCGCTCTGCTCAACCTGTATACGACGCGCCGAAGAGCCATTCGACCATTGGTAGTTTGTGAACGGTGAGTTGGGAGCGATCTCAAGCTTCGTGCCGGGATAAGAGCAGAGTGCCGTATCAGAACCTAAAGACAATTCAGGTAATGCGTATTCAGTGATCACAATAGTGTCCCATGCCTCACATTGAGATGGAGTGGTAAGCCGCACCCAATAGGTTCCCGGAAAATCAACCAATAAGAACGAATCGCGCATCCGAGTGTTCCACCAGTACGAATTTGTGTCGGATCCCGCAACTAGATAATGTTGAAAGGAATGATCACTGCAATAGCCGAAATCTTCGCCAAGATCCAACTCTGGAACAACAGATAGGCCTATGGTAATGCTATCAGTGCTCGAACATCCATCTACGCTTGTTACCGTTACTTTGTATTGACCGGCTTTGTTCACCGTTAACGTTTGCGAGGTATATCCGTTCGACCAAACATAGCTCGCCCCTGTGCCGGCGTCCAGTACGTGCAACAAAGTGTCTGTTGAACAATGATTAAAGTCTTTGCCCAGATCAGGAGTTGGTACGGCATATTCCTTCACCGAAATGAGGTCGAAATTTGAACAACCATCTGTATCGACTACGCTCACACTGTAGGTGCCTGCCTGATTGACGGTTAAATATCTCGCACTGCTGCCGTCGTTCCAAGAGTATTTACTGATGTCAGGACCGGCGTCTAGCTGCAAGCTGAAGCTTTCCCCCTTGCAATAGCCCGTGTCGGGGCCAAGATCAAGCGGGATCTCCCATTTGCTAATATCATGAACTATAGTCGCCTCAGCCCATTCGGTCCAGGTGGTTCGTCTGTCGTCGAGTCTAATCTCCATCCGATGTTTTAGCAAAGTGTTGTCTGGGATAGAACGCTTCACTTTGCATTTGAAGAATAAGTACAGGTAGCTTCCAAGATCATCCTTTGAGGCATTAGCCAATTGGATGTTCGGGTAATGAAAGCTCGCCACATTTTCGGGGGAGTTTAGATACTGAAGGGCTTTGTTAGTTCCAAGAATTTCCACAGAGTTCGGATCTATATATTTTCCTAAGCTGTCGAGGAAAATAGCCTGCTCCACATTGCTGCTTGCAGTGTTTCTCCAACAGAAACCATAAGTCAGTGTGGCAGAACTATCGATATAATTATTCGTACAAGAACCCAAAGGTTGGAGTTGAAACTGAACATCGGTTTTCTTGTCTTTAACAAAATATTGATAGAGCCGATCATTATTCGAACTATTGTTATCGCCTGAAACAGGGCTGATGTTCAGACTCAAAATAACCCTATCGTTTAGCTTAGCCGTGCTGTTGAGAGTAACCGTGACGATGGCACGGAAGTGATCAGAATCCATGTTCAACGATCCAACCTTCCAGATCAGCTTATTACCAATGACCGTATCGGGCAGTATAGTGCTGCTTTGATAACTCAGTTTAGTGTCGAGAATAAGCTCAAGCTGAGCGTTCTTTTTGGTACAAGCAAAATTCGCAGCATCAACGATCACCCTCGCGTCAGAACCGGCAGTGAAATCAGTAGCGATCAAGTTTGCGCTCAAATCGAACCCACTTTTTGGGCTATTGCCCTTGATCCTAACATTGCGTTCCCTAAAGCAACCATCCGCAGATGTTACACTAACCGTATAAAGCCCGGGTTCGACCTGATCAATGTACTTCAAAGTATCGGAGCTGCTCCGGCTCCATTTGTATTGGATGGAAGATCTGGCATTTTTAACTTTTACTGACGCGTATCCCGAACTGCTACAAGTTTCATTGCGCAGGCTATCCACATAAACGGTCATGTCGCTACACTTGTCCTGAGTAAGCTTCATGAAAAAATGATCGGAGTAGCGGCTATTAATCCGCCCTCGTTTGAACACTTTGGGTCCGGGGTCGAAGTCCATACTGTCGTAAAAAGACCCGTGAATGTATACGTTCTTCTTGTGATCGACCCACATATTATAGCCGTGCTCGTGGTTGGTCGACCCTATCATGAAAGCCCAAACCAAGTGGCCTTCCGGACTTAGCTTTTGAACAAAAATGTCCCTTTCTCCATTGGAACTCAGAGGCAGCTCGCCTTGACCCGGATCAAAGTCCTGTGTTCCCCAAGCGGAGCTTATCTGATAGGCGTATCCGTCATCATCTATTGCATTTGTCTGGGCATACTGAAAATTCCCATAAAGGAAGTCAAGGGCTGCTGAAGCGATCAAGGTTCCTGAATCGCTGAGGGTTACATGGAATAGGTCGATAGGAGCCGTAGAGGGCAACATCAACGTATCTGAGCCTGGGTTAATGTCTATAGTACCACCAAATTGAGCAACACATCGTATGGATTGATCAGGGTTGACGTAGATGCTATGCCCTCTCTCAATGGTGTCGCCACCAAATCGCTTGCCCCATTGAAAATTGCCATTGGAGTCGAGCTTCTGGACAAATATGTCCAAACTGCCTTTCTGGGAAACGAGATTGTTTGCTAATGGACCCGGATCTACATCCATCTGCGAGGCAAAGTGGCCAATGGTGTAAACGTTTAAATTGGTGTCCACGGCTATATCGTCTGCCTCTTCAATCGACCATGCGTAATAATTAACAACCCATTGAAACTTGCCTGAAGAGTCGTACTTAGCAGTAAATATATCAGCGTGGGGATAGTCGGCTGTTTTTCTGGTGGCTCCTGTGCCTAAGTCGAAATCTAGTGTATTAGTGAATTCGCCATTCAGGTAAACATTGCAGTAGCGATCTAGCGCCAGATGTTTAGCAACGTTCTGTCTGCCACTTCCCATGTTAAAAGCCCACTTTAAGGCTCCATTGTTGTCGTATTTGGCAACGAACATGTCGTAATCGTTTTTGTTCCCTGTGGCTGTGAGGTTATACGTGCCGGTGTCAAGATCAAAATCAACTGTGTTGTTGAATTGCCCTGTGATGTATAGGTTCCCGAATCTGTCGATCACAAGATCATTGACGAAATCATTGTCGATGCTGCCTAATCGCCTCGCCCAAAGTAATTTTCCTGTTTCATCGAATTTTCTGATGTACATGTCCGACTCATACTTAGGCACGGATTCGATATACGTTGTATCCGTACCAGGATCGAAATCATACTTTCCTGCGAAAGTTCCCGCGTCAAACATGTTTCCCGTGCTATCAAAAGCGAGGAGACGCGGATTAAGCTCTGTTTCGGGTAAGTGATGGAAATATCCGAAATGCTGAGCTACGCATTGTGATCCGGGAAACAAACTCAATAAGGCTAGAACGAGTGTAATTATCCTGAGCATGGCTCAAAGATAGCCAAGTGTAATAATGGCCGGAAAAATTAGGACAGGAATTTAAACGGTTTAAGTTCCTATACCGTGAAACGAAGATGAAGAAGGTTTATCGCTGCCTTCAAGACGAATGTGGTACTGGAAGCCCTCAAAGAGCATGAGTGGATGCAGGAGCTAGCCATGCGATTTGAACTGCACGTCAAGGAGAATCTCTCCTCCGTTCACTCATGCTTCGTTCATTCAGGCGAGTAAACTTCTCTCTCCTAGAATGCCTCATAAAATGAGGCAATAAAAAAGCCCACTTAGGTCAGCGGCCTTTAATTAAAATGGTATAAGAAGTGAGAGTTGGACATTGAGTAAAGAGAAAAAGCAGAGTAGAAGTCTCGCTCTCGCTCAACACTCTCACTCTGCTTTTTGTAGCCCCTAGGTTCCTTAAATCGAACATTTGTTCGGTATATTTGCCTCGTAATCAATCATTTAAGGTTTTTAAGTGCGTGATTTCTGCGGTTCTGCCAATGGGTGGGCCGCAGATGCGACGGTTGCCATTATGAGGTATTTAATTTGCAGTTTATTAGGTTTGTCAATACACCTCGTTAGTCCTAGGTTCCTTAATCGAACATTTCTTCGATTTATTTGCCTTTTCATCAGTCGAAAATGTTTTTAGAAAGGTTGGTTTTGTTACTTGGGGTGACGAGCGTAAACCATATTGTTGTTAAGGCCATTGCTGAAAAGAGCATCAGCAAGTCCAGTTTCCGTCGCATCCGATTTCAGACATCCAAAGGAATTTGCGGTCAGTCCATGTTGGTTAATTCTTGTTTTAGAAACTCAGCTATCCGGTACATGCCTCGATAATTTTTTCCTGAACGAATTTCCGCTTCCGAATTGTAGTTGGTGTTCGTGTTGACATCATAGATTATGTCGTTTCCAGTGCTATCGGTAATATACTCTAGAGCTCCGATCTGAATTCCGGAAGCTTGTAAGAATTGTCGATACCTGAAGAGCTCTGAATTCTCATAATTGTCTACAATTCTGAATTTGTGTGAAGATCCGTTTTGTTTGTGCTCTTGACCTACTGGGCAAAAGGCGTCATTAATATTGCAGGAATCCGCGGGGCAAAGTTCAAAACCGTTTGAACTGTCAATACGTACTGCATAATAGAGTTCGCCACCAATAAACTCGAGTCTGGTAATACGCCCATCGACTGGCTTCAAATATTCCTGGACCAACAGAATTCCGTCTAAAGACTCTGGAATTTGATCGTTTTTTACATCGGACATAAGGTGTTCCAGTGACTTATACAACTTAACACCGACTCCCTTTCCACCGCGATTTGGCTTGATGATAAATGGTGTGGAACCGAGGCCTTTTGCTGCCTCGGTCAAGTGATTTAGGTTGTTTACCAGGATAGTTTTTGGTGTTTTTAAGTCAAACCGGTTAAGCACCAATTGTTGCTCAGATTTCCTTACCTCAAGATTCAATGCTCGACGATCATTTACGACCTTTCGCCCATGGGTCTCCAACCACGTCAAGACGGATTCTGCAAGTTCTATTGAATATCTGTGCCCCCTGGTATGAGACGAAGCACTCATTCTATTATAAAAAATCCCGTTAGGAGGCGTCTGTGTCAGATCCAGTTGGCCGTCATTAATAAACCAGTCGTGGAAAGGAACCTCCAATTCCTTCAAGGCGTGAAAAAGAGGTTCAACCCATGAGTAGTTTTCATGAAGAACATAAACTTTGTTGTCTTTTTGCGTCATTATTGAAATCGTTTTAACCCCTCAGGGAAAACCAATTCCTCATAAGAAAAAAGCTTTTCCCATTGGGAAAAGCTTTTAAATATCTATACACTATTGTGATTTACATAACTTCTCCCTGTTTTGGTCGGTGACAAGGACAACAGCATGTTGTGTAAATCATTCTAATCATTACACAAATGTACTGATTAGAACGAATCTAAATGTTGGCATAATGCCATATTTCGAATCGGTTTGAGTATTACCGTGGTTTTATTATGCCTACTTAGTCCATGCCAGTGCTAATAAGCTACAAGGTTCTCGCAAACTGTTATATAATAATAGCTTTCCGATCATCCCTGCTAGTTTCCAATTTTAAGTCAATGCTTCCAATGCTGTTAGATTCCCATCTACTCTGCCAAAATCTTGAATGGGTTCCATTAAACTCACCACGGTGGACTCAGATTTTTGGTCAGATCAAAACGGATGTGAATCTCATGTTAGGACTGGACTTTACTATTAATTAAATATTGATGTTTCCCTAACAACTATAACTACAGAACCAGGGACTGAATGTTGTTATTCTCAGTGGCCACAGCACATTCTATTTAAATCGAATCCAGTTGAAGCAGGTAAACCAAAAGAATGAAAATATGGTAGGAATTTGATAAGTTTTGGATGCAATACAATAATGCAAAACTGCGTCAGAGTTTGGATAATTGTATTACCAAAAGTTCTAATTTGTTTGGGTCGATTGCCTGAGAAAGTACTTCACGTATATCTGGTAATGGGCCCATTACTGAAATGATATGCGGAGAATTCGAAGAACGTACCGGATAAAAGTTTAAGTACGACTATGGGTGTTTGAAGATCCCAGGAGAGTATTCTCCTCGACAATTCTTCGGTCGCAGTATAGTCCTTATGACCATAATTTTACCAATGTTTTGAATTAACACGTAGGTAATTTGGGTTTACCCATGTACCGTAGTTGTTGTATTTTAAGTCCTTTATTGTATGAAAACAATTTCTAACCTCAGTATACTGGTTGTTATAGTCCTCGTTCCGTTTATTGGGTTTGCTCAGATCTCTGGGGAAACAATTTCATTAAAATGGCACACTAAGGGATATCATGAGTCGTTTTTAGGTTGTGGTTTTAGGGAAATCAAAAATCAGGTATATCCCATTTATTACGACCACCTACAAATTCAAAACACGGCCCAGAGGATAGAGTTATTCAATTCGGTTTACGTGGTTGACGACAATCAATATGCTGCTCGGGCGGATTACATAAAAAGACAAAAGACTCAGATCAACCAATTCGTCACCTACGAAAAGGGAAAACCGGTATTGAACATTGAAGTATTCCCATACCGGGTATCAACATCTGGACAAATCGAAAAGTTAATTCGGTTTCAATACAAGATTAAAATAGTCTCCCAAAAGGAGAATAAACAAAAGTTAGGTAAGGTGAGCAACTTTAAGGATCAGAGTGTCTTGGCTAACGGGACGTGGTTCAAATTCAAAATTACGCAAGAAGGCATACACAAAATTACGGGTGAACAGTTGAAGAACCTCTCTATTGATGTCGCCAATATTGATGCTCGTACCATTAAAGTCTTTGGTCATAAAGGAGGGATGTTGTCTGAGATTATTGAGGATGAACGGACTGACGACTTAGGTCAGATGGCTGTGGAACTTATTGATGTCAATGGTAATAATCGTATGGATGCGGATGACTATATTCGTTTCTATGCACAACCAGCGGGACAATGGAAACTTAATGCGAACCACTTCTCCTTTGAAAAGAATCTATATTCGGATAATGCCTTTATCTATCTGACATTTGACGGTTCAGCTGCCAAAAAACTAACAATTTCCCCCTCTGGTAAAGGGGGGCCATCCCAAACAACTGTGGACTATTTCTATCAAGTCGTACACCGAGAAAATGATGAGGTAAATTTCATGCAAAGTGGTAGAATTTGGTACGGTGATGAATTTAGAGTTAGAACATCCCAAAGGTATTCGCATACATTTTCCAATGTCCGTACCGATTTACAAGCTCACTTTTCTCATCGTTTTGCCGCAAGGACTATTGGAACCAATTCATTACTTAATTTGAGTTTGAATGGCCAAAGTTGGCACACCAAGACCTTTTCCACTGTTTCGGGAGATTATGACGACACCTATGGTTACATTACCTCCAAATCTGGGAATTTTGAGATTTCCAATGAGACAGTCAACATCAACTATGAATACAATCCAAACGGTGGTGAAGGCAATGCTTGGATCGACTATTATACACTTGAAGTTCCAGTGGCATTGACCCTTAGTGGCAATCAAACCATAGTACGAAGTAAAGAAGGAGAGGATTTCTCAAATGTAAAGTACGTATTTGACGATACGGGATACAATATTTGGAATGTCACCAATTATTTCAATTCATCCTTGCAAGAAGTTTATACAGAAAATGGGAAGAATACTGCCATTTTGTTTTCTGACAAGAAACAAGTTGATTTTGTGTTGTTTAAAGATGGTTCGGAAACCAAGGCAGAATTTGTTGGAAAAGTCCAAAATCAGAATCTTCATGGTTATAAAGACAACGACTTTATCATCATTTCCCATGCTGATTTCATAGAACAGTCTAACAGACTAGCAGAATTGCACAGGAACGAATATCAACAGAATGTACTGGTGGTTGACTGCAATGACATATACAATGAATTTTCAGCAGGAAAACAGGATCCAACGGCTATTCGTGATTTTATTCGCATGTTTTACTCTCGGGGACAGCTGTCAGGGAATGAACTTGAGCATGTGCTTTTGATGGGAGATGGAAGTTACGACTACAAGAATCGAATCGAAAACAACACCAATTACATTCCCACTTTCCAAAGCCGGAACACAACCAATCCAACCAATTCTTATTCTTCAGATGATTTCTATGCCATACTTGATGAAGCTGAAGGTCATTACGATGTTGACTTGTCGGTAGAGGGTTTAGATATTGGAATTGGAAGAATACCATGCCGAAATTTAGACCAGGCCAAAACAATGGTAGACAAAATCATCCACTACCATGACGTCGCATCATTCGGTGACTGGGTAAATAGAGTTACCTTATTGGGTGATGATGAAGACTATGGTGTTCACGTTAAGGATTCAGAAACCGCCTTTTCATTTGTTAATGACCAAGAACCAGTCTTCAATGTGAATAAAATATATTTAGATGCCTATGAACAACAAAGTTTTGGAAGTGGTGAAAAATACCCTGATGTAAACATTGCAGTTACCAAATCCTTTGAGCGAGGCACCCTGGTGTTTAACTACATTGGCCACGGAGGCCCAAGCGGAATGGCTCATGAAAGAGTTGTTACAAGACCGGAGATCCGAGAATGGGACAATTTAGATCGATTGGCTCTTATGGTAACCGCTACTTGCGAATTGAGTCGATTTGACGACCCTGCACAGGATTCACCGGGTGAACTAATGCTATTCAATAAAAATGGTGGTGCTATCGGATTGGTTACGACCATGAGGTTGGTAAGGATTACATTAAATAGGCAAATTAGTGCACGTATTTGGGACGATAATATCGTGAAAGTTAATGGTGGAGTGCAGTTCTTGGGTGAGACCTTTATTAACAGCAAAAACCGTTCTTCAATGGCGGTCAACCTGCGTAATTTTTCGTTGTTAGCTGATCCAGCAATGAAGCTTGCTATACCTGAACAAGAAGTTGTTACTACTCATATTAACGATTCTCTAATGGGCAGGCAAATCATTGACACACTCAAAGCCTTCTCTAGGATTAAAATATCCGGAGAAATACGAACTCTTAACGGGGTCTTAGACTCTACCTTTAATGGTATTGTCTACCCCACAGTTTTCGATAAATTCATAGACTATCAAACTTTGGCAAACGATCCTGACAAGAGTGTACCTGTGGATTATCAAATGCAAAACAGTATCGTTTATAGAGGAAAAGTTTCAGTAGTAGCTGGTAAATTTTCTTTTGTATTTGTAGTGCCTAAGGATATCTCGTATCATTTTGGTAACGCTAAAATTTCCTACTTTGCTGAAAATGGTTCCACTACTGCTGCTGGGTATGAAAACAATGCAATTATTGGAGGTTCCTTATCTGAATTGGTTGATGATCAAACCGGACCAAAGGTAAGCCTGTTCATGAATGATGACAGTTGGGTGTTCGGTGGAACCACTGATCCATCTCCAACTATTCTATGTAGAGTTTTTGACGAAAACGGAATCAATACGCTAGGAAATGGAATTGGTCGAGATATAACGGCAATTTTGGACGCAGGCACAAAAAATGAAAAAACGATTATTTTAAACGAATTCTACCAGGCTGCTCTAGACTCGTATCAAGAAGGTGAGATTAAGTACAACCTGGAGGACCTACCCATGGGTAAACACACATTAAAAGTACGTGTGTGGGACGTATACAATAATGTCGCTGAAGACAATACCGAGTTCTTTGTTGTTGGTGACGAAACTCTGATTATTAACAATCTATTAAACTTCCCGAATCCTTTTACGACCAATACTGAGTTCCATTTCGATCACAACAAGGCCGGACAAAATATTGATGTTCTCATCCAAATTGTTACACCCACTGGTCGCATTGTAAAGTCAATTACAACGGCCATTCCTCAAGTTGATAGCCATTTCGACCAAATTACCTGGAATGGCAAAGATGAATTTGGTGATCAGCTCGCTCGTGGGGTTTATTTGTATAAAGTGACAGTCAAAAGTGAAGATGGTCAAACAGCTAATGCCTCGCAAAAACTGGTAATATTGAAGTGAAACGAGGTGACTTATCATTTTTCTTTTTGGGCTTATCAAATGTTTCGAGCCGGATTGATTGGTGTTACAAGATATTGATGTAAAACACATTGGTTATGAGTGGTTTATGAGGCTGTAAGAAGCGTTTACACCTTGGACTTCTCCAAAACAATCAACATATGTTTAGACTGAGAAGCATTATATTCGATTAGAAACATAAGAATAATGAAGAATCTATTTCAACAATTATGGCCTTTGGCAATTCTGGTAGTTGTGGTTCTTTCTTGTAAAGAAACTCCTCCTTTTATAGACTATTCGGAGCCAATTTTACTTTCTAAAGATACTACTTATGTTACTTCTGATTTGCCCAAAAATCCTCTAAAAAATGTTTTGATCGAGGATATTTCTGGTGTAAAGTGTAACAATTGCCCAAAGGCAGCGGAAATCGCTCATGACATTCAAGTAAAGCATGATGAAGGCAGAGTTGTTGTGTTGACCTTGCACTCAAATAATTTTGGTGTATTCACCGGGCCGTACTCGGATAGCAGGGATACCTTCAATACTGACGAAGCAACATTGATCGTTGACAACTTGATGGGCAGTATCACTGGTCTACCTGCTGGTTCTATTGATAGAAAAGTTTTTAGTGGCCAAACCCAAAACATCATTTCTGCTTATGAGTCATGGGAGACATATGTAAACATCCAATTAAACGAGAAACCAAAGGCTTGGATTGACCTTGAGGTCTTAAAAAAAGAGGAACGCACGTATATCACCAATATCAAATCAACCTTTTTGGAAAAGGACGAAACACCGGTGTTTTTGTCCATTTTTATCACGGAGAGCAAAATTGAATCTAAACAAAAAATGCCAGACAATTCTTATGACAACGAATTCGAGCATAATTCGATTCTGAGAAAAGCCATTACGACCTACAGTGGACTAAAGCTGGCTGATAACATTGACTCAGTAGGGAGAGTATTTGAAAAAGGTTTAGAGATCGATATCCCGTCAAAGTACAATATTGACAACTGCTCAATTGTTGTGTTGATCAACAAAATTGACCCTAATAACAAACAAGTAATACAATGTGTTGAGTATAAACTGTAATAGTTTATTTCTCAAGGACAATGATCATTAATTAGGCTTAGAAACTTTTAGTTTAAGGCAAACAGGAGTATACACTTGGGAGAACCAATACACATAAAAAACATGGTCTGTGCCAGGTGTATAAGTTCGGTAGGGAAAATTCTTAAAAAATTGAGCATAGATTACTCCGACATCGCATTGGGCGAAGTGTCACTAACTAATACCATAGATGAGAAGAGAATCGAAATATTGAAGGAAAACCTGTTACTGGAAGGGTTCGAGTTGCTGGATGAGCAAAAGGCCAAGTTGATTGGTCAAATTAAGTCGCAAATTGTACATGAAATTCATCACTCCCAAGAACCTATTAAGTTGAAAATGTCCGTAATTCTTGAGAATAGGTTAAATCGAAGTTATGGCTATTTAAGTCGTTTATTCTCATCCAAGGAAGGGATTACGATAGAAAAATTCGTAATTTCCCAGAGGGCCGAAAGAATAAAGGAGTTGCTTTTATACAACGAACAAACCCTGTCACAGATCGCTAATGAAATGGGCTACAGCAGCGTATCCCATTTGTCGTCACAATTCAAGCGAGAAACTGGAATGACCCCGACACAGTTCAAAGAAATAAGCTGGAGTTCTCGACGACCGTTGGATTCCATGTAGCCGAATTTTGAATAATAATGCCCGAATTCTGTTACGGTTTACACGAAATGTGACTCCTACTTTGTGGGATGAAAAAATCTTATGAAATATCAGGTATGACCTGTGGAGGGTGTGTCAGCAACGTCAAAAATAGACTTAAAAGCATACAAGGTGTCCTGTCCGTGGAAGTACGGTTAGATGTTCCTCAAGCCACAATAAAGAGTGACCACCAGATTTCAGTGGAAGAACTACAGAAAGTATTGAAGTCAATAGGCAAATACGAAATTACTGAATATTCACCCCGAGATACTAAACAGCTTGAAACAGGTTTACCAGAAAAATCGGTCGAAACATACAAACCATTAATTCTCATTGTCATTTTTATACTAGGAGTTAGTCTACTGGTTCAGTTCCCATTTGTCGAATTCTCTTACAGCATATGGATGCGTTATTTCATGGCTGGTTTCTTTGTGGTCTTTTCATTTTTTAAGATGCTCAATCTTAAAGGCTTTGCAGATGCGTTTAAGATGTATGACATTATAGCGGGCAAATGGAAAGTCTGGGGTTATGTTTACCCGTTTGTAGAATTGGTATTGGGCATATTGTACTTGCTTGATATAAACCCTGTGTTGACCAATCTAACAACAGTAATTGTTTTAGGCGTTAGTAGCGTTGGTGTCATCAAAAGCAATCTGAGCAAAAAAGAAATCAAATGTGCTTGTTTGGGAGACGTATTCAATTTACCTATGAGCACGGTTACCATTGTAGAAGATATGTCCATGGTGTTCATGGCGATCCTAATGCTAGGCGGCATGTAGACAAAATTTCATAACCCAAGAGCAAAATTTTGTAAATACTGTCAATAATCAATTACTTATATTTGTATATGTGATTAACATCATGAAGTGAAAACAATAAACTTTGTTAATTCACGTAATAGAATTATGAAAAAGGTTCTGGCCATTTTTTTTGCGGTACTTCTACTTGTTGCCAATTCAGGTGTGGCAGTCGCTACGCATTTTTGTGCGGGTAAGGCGATTAAAACGAGCATTAGTTTGGGCCAGAATGACTTGAGTTGTGGTATGACCAACTCGTTCGTTGAATGTAAAAACGCTTCACAGTCACCAATTTTACATTCAAAGGATTGTTGCGCAAATAAGTACCTGGAATGGCAGGTTGAAAATGAATTCAATAAATCGATCGAGTTTGAAAGATTAGCTGTTCCAGAATTCGGGATTCTTCCGTTTTTTGGTTCTAAAACCGTGAAATCCCAAGACAATTCCAAGTGTTTTTGGTATTGTGAATACTCACCTCCTTTTCTAGACCTGGACATCCCTGTTCTGGTTCAATCATTCCTTATTTAGGCCACATAACATCAATTTTTTAGGTACAACACGTGTACCTAGCGGGTGGCAATACGCCTTAATCCGTATGTATTTTTATTTTACTGCAATTGTATGTTATGCTTAACAAAATTATTCGTTACTTTCTTGAGAACAAGCTTGTAACACTATTAATCCTTATATTATTCGTTGGATGGGGACTCATCACGGCTCCATTCGGTTGGAAGATTGATTTACTGCCCTCTGACCCAGTGGCCGTAGACGCGATTCCTGACATAGGTGAAAACCAGCAGATTGTTTTTACTCAATGGATGGGCCGATCACCTCAGGATATTGAAGACCAGATTACCTATCCATTGACGACGTCATTACTTGGAATTCCTGGCGTGAAGTCAATTCGAAGTTCTTCAATATTTGGCTTTAGTAGTATTTATATAATATTTGATGAAAACATCGAGTTCTATTGGTCTCGGTCTCGAATCCTGGAGAAACTCAACTCCCTGCCTTCTGGCTTGTTGCCCGAAGGTGTTCAACCTTCATTAGGACCAGATGCAACAGCGTTAGGTCAAGTGTTCTGGTATACACTTGAAGGCAGGGATAAAAAAGGTAATCCCACCGGTGGATGGGATTTACATGAAATAAGGACCGTTCAAGATTTCTATGTTAGGTATGGCTTGAATGCAGTTGATGGTGTTTCCGAAGTGGCCTCAATTGGCGGGTATGTTCAGGAATATCAAGTTGACGTAAATCCTGATGCGCTAAAGGTATTTAACATACCATTACATAAAGTTATGATGGCTGTAAAGCAGTCAAACAAAGACGTTGGAGCCAAAACCATCGAGATTAACCAGGCCGAATATCTTATCAGAGGGTTGGGTTATATCAAGTCCGTTGAAGACCTCGAAAAAGCAGTTGTGGCCGTGCAAGATAATGTGCCAATTCACATCAAAGATATTGCGGTGGTTAGCCTTGGCCCAGCGACTAGGAGAGGGTTGCTCGATAAAGACGGAGCGGAAGTGGTAGGTGGTGTGGTTGTTGCTCGTTACGGTTCCAATCCACTCAAAGTTATCGATAACGTCAAGGACAAAATAAAAGAAATTGCTCCAGGGCTTCCAAAAAAGACATTAGCCAATGGAGTGGAAAGTCAATTGACCATCGTTCCTTTCTACGATCGCACCCAACTCATCCATGAGACACTTGGTACCCTGGAAGAAGCGCTTTCTCTGGAACTTCTTATTACAATCCTCGTGGTGATCGTAATGGTACTCAACTTACGTGCTTCAATCCTAATTTCCAGCTTACTGCCGATAGCGGTATTAATGGTCTTTATCGCCATGCGCTACTTTGGTGTTGATGCCAATATAGTAGCACTTTCAGGTATTGCGATTGCCATTGGAACCATGGTGGATTTAGGCATTGTCATGTCTGAAAACGTCATTAAACATCTTGATGAGGCACCACCTGGGCAAAAACTCATTGACACCATACACAAGGCCGCATCTGAAGTGAGTTCAGCCATTGTAACCGCTGTGGCCACAACCATTGTCAGTTTTGTCCCGGTATTTATGATGGAGGCTGCAGAGGGAAAACTTTTCAGACCATTAGCGTTTACTAAAACCTTTGCCTTGATTGCTTCTCTAATTGTAGCACTGATCATACTACCGGCTATAGCCCACTGGATATTTGGCATAAAAATCCGTAAGGATACCAAAGGAATACTCATCAATTCACTGCTAGTAATAGCGGGGCTGATAGCCGCCATTTGGTCTAGTGCATGGGGAGGTATCACCTTAATGGCATTTGGTACAGCTTGGTTTGTTAGGGAATACAGTCCCAAACAAAACTTTTTTACCCGTAACCTCACCCTCCTTATCACTGTAGTATCGGTCATCTGGTTGTTAGCAAACTACTGGATGCCTCTGGGTGCGGAGAAATCACTGTCATGGAATTTTATTTTCGTAGCATTTATTGTATCGATTATTCTAGGTTCTTTCTATCTGTTGGAAAGGCGATATGAGAAGATCTTGAACTGGTGTCTGATCAATAAAAAATGGTTTCTACTACTCCCAACTATTGTTATCTTGTGGGGTTCGGTTATCTGGTTTGGTTTCAACAGTGTTTTTGGATTCATATCAACCGGCCTAGATAAACTGAATGTTAATGTTAAAACTACCAGTGTTTGGTCCGGGTTGATCCACAGGTTCCCTGGAATGGGTAAAGAGTTTATGCCCTCTTTGGATGAAGGAAGCTTCTTGCTTATGCCTACCTCAATGCCACATGCGGGTGTTGAGCAAAACAAGCGCGTGGTTCAACAGCTTGATATGTTGCTGGCGAACATACCTGAGGTTGAATTGACAGTAGGTAAAATGGGGCGTGTAGAATCGGCCCTTGACCCTGCACCTATTTCCATGTATGAAAACATCATCAACTACAAATCGGAATTTCTACTGAACAAAAAAGGCCACCGGATTCGGTTCCAAGTGGACAATAAAAACCGATTCATTCTCAGGTCGGGAGACACCCTCACAAATGAGAAAGCCCTTGTTCAGGGTGTTACGGAAAACCAACTGATACCGGACAACAATGGACAATATTTCCGTAACTGGAGAAAACATATTAACTCCCCGGATGATATTTGGAACGAGATTGTTAAGGTGGCTAACATACCTGGAGTTACTTCAGCTCCAAAATTACAACCAATTGAAACTCGGCTAGTAATGCTTCAAACCGGGATGCGGGCACCCATGGGGATCAAGGTGTTTGGCCCAGACCTAAAAACTATCGAAGACTTTGGGATGAAGTTGGAGGGTGTTCTAAAAGAAATACCATCGGTCAAATCCGAAGCAGTATTTGCTGATAGGATAGTTGGAAAACCATACATCCATCTAAATATAAATCGAGATGCTATTGCCAGATATGGCCTGAGTGTGGAAGACCTTCAACAGACCATCGAGACAGCCGTTGGTGGGATGAGAATAACATCTACTGTGGAAGGCCGTGAGCGTTTCCCTGTGCGGGTTCGATATCCACGAGAACTGAGGGGGGATCCGGACGAGTTGAAAAAAATATTTATTCCAACACCAACTGGTGTTCAGGTTCCTTTAACAGAATTAGTAGATGTGCAGTACGTGCGAGGTCCTCAAATGATTAAGAGTGAAAATACCTTCCTCGTAGGCTACGTCTTATTGGATAAGCAAGATGGCTATGCAGAGGTGGATGTTGTTGAAGAATCTCAGCGCTTTATTCAAAACAAAATTGACGAAGGGGAACTAGTGGTTCCAGCTGGTGTGAGTTATAAATTCTCCGGTAGTTATGAAAATCAAATTCGTGCAGAAAAACGCTTGTCGATTATAGTTCCAGTCGTATTTGTCATCATATTTCTGATTCTCTTCTTTCAATTCAAATCCGTAAGTACTTCTTTTATGATTTTTTCAGGCATTGCAATGGCCTTCAGTGGTGCTTTTGTAATGCTTTGGTTCTATGGGCAAAACTGGTTTTTGGATTTCTCACTATTCGGGAGCAACATGCGAGAATTATTCCAGATGCATCCGATCAATTTAAGTGTGGCAGTCTGGGTTGGGTTTATAGCCCTATTTGGAATCGCAACAGACGATGGTGTTCTCATGGGAACCTACCTTGATCAGAGTTTTGCCAAGAACAAAACAACCACTATTGCTGAAATAAGGGCCGCAGTCGTTAAGGCGGGTCAGAGAAGAATCAAGCCGGCCATAATGACTTCAGCCACTACCATCATTGCATTATTGCCAGTGCTTACGTCAACAGGACGTGGAGCGGATATTATGATACCAATGGCCATCCCGGCTTTCGGTGGAATGATAGTGGCATCCATTACCTATTTCATTGTACCAGTACTCTACTGCATGAGGGAAGAAGTTAAACTCAAAAAACAACAGTCATGAGATCATTGAAGAAAAATATTATAAGCACTATTCTTTTATGTATGTCCAGTTTATTGAATGCTCAATCATTGGATTACTACTTGAAAACTGCTGCGGAAAACAATCCTGGCCTTAAAGCCAAGTATGTGGAATTTGAGGCAGCTATGCAACTTGTTACGCAGGTTAATGCACTGCCGGATCCAAAACTGTCTTTCGGATATTTCGTCACTCCTGTTGAAACACGGGTTGGTCCCCAACAAGCCAAGTTCGGTCTATCCCAAATGTTTCCCTGGTTTGGGACCCTTTCAGCAAAAGGGGAAATGGCTACACTTCTTGCAGAAGCAAAATATCAGGTGTTCCTCAATGCTAAAAACGAGCTTTACTACGAAGTCAAAGCGGCATGGTATCCGTTGTATGTCCTGAATGAAACTTTGCAGTTGCAAGAAGAAAACAAGGAGATTCTTTACACCTTCAAACAACTGGCACTCACCGGCTTTGAGAACGGAAAGGGAAGCATGGTGGATGTTATCCGGGTAGACATTATGATTGAGAATGCCGAAACGGACATAAAACTACTACGGGAGGAAGAAATGCCCTTACTGGCCAAGTTCAATGCGTTACTTAATCGTGCAGATACCATGCACGTGTTTATTCCGGATTCCTTACCTGTGCATAAGGTAGAGAAAGGGTATCGAAAAGATAGTTTGTTAAAGGCCCACCCCATTCTTGAAGCCTTGAACCTTAAAATTAAATCCGCTGAGGCTCAAGAAACAGTTGCCCGAAAGATGGGGTTGCCAAGTTTTGGTGTTGGAATTGACTACGTCCTGGTGGGTGAGCGAATCGACATGAACGTTCCCGGCAATGGAAAGAACGTTGTTATGCCAATGATAACAATGAGCCTACCTGTTTTTAGAGGTAAATATAATGCTGCTGTAAAGGAGGCACAATTCACCCAAGAATCTATTATCTCATCAAAACAAAACGTGGAAAACAACCTGATCTATTCCTATGATTTAAACTGGTTCAGATTGGATAAAGCCCTACGACTCATGGATCTATACAGTGAACAAATTAAAAAGACTGAACAGGCTATCGGGTTGTTGCTTGCGACATACCGTAATTCGAGAAAAGACTTTGAGGAAGTCTTAAGGATGCAGCAACAGTTGCTCAAATATCAAATAGCAAAGGCTATTGCTTTAAAGGATTACTATACAGCTTTGGCCAACCTAAATTACCTAACAGCAAAATCTGAATAACATGACGACTACAAACAAGAAAACTATTTATGTAGCACTCGGAGCACTTGTCTTGGGGCTTCTATTGGGTTGGTTTTTTTTCAGAAACTCTACTGGGAATAACCATTCACAACACAACCATGAGCAAACTAAAAGTGCCATTTGGACCTGTTCCATGCACCCTCAGATACGGCAGCCTGACCCAGGCCAATGCCCAATTTGTGGAATGGATCTAATTCCGTTGAACACCAAATCAGAAGACGAAAATCCAATGGAGATAAAGATGTCTCCAACAGCGATGCAATTGGCAAACGTGCAAACATCGATTATTCGAAAAGATAAACCCGTGAAGGAGCTGCGAATAAATGGTAAGGTTAAAGCTGATGAAAGAAATGTTTTCTCACAATCTTCGCATATTCCAGGTCGAATTGAAAAATTGCTGGTGAGCTTTACCGGAGAACGTGTAAGCAAAGGGCAGATTCTTGCATATGTGTATTCGCCAGAACTGGTAACCGCACAGGAAGAACTCTTTGAGGCCAATAAAATTAGAGAAAGACAACCACAACTTTACCAAGCTGCCAGAGGAAAACTGTTGAACTGGAAACTAACTGAAACGCAGATCAACCATATCCTTCAAACAGGTCAAATACAGGAACAGTTTCCAATACTTGCGGATGTGTCTGGTATTATTTTGAACAAGAGGATTAATCTCGGTGATTACATAAAGGTGGGACAACCAATTTTTGAGGTAGCTGACCTTTCCCGAGTTTGGGTGTTGTTTGATGTGTACGAAAGCGACATGTTATGGGTAAATAAGGGTGATGAGGTTCGATTTACCGTGCAATCTCTCCCAGGAGAAACTTTCAAAGGCAATATAACATTCATAGATCCGGTAATTGATTCAAAAACCCGTGTAGCAAAAGCGCGAGTCGAAATGCCCAACCGCGGAGGCAAACTCAAACCAGAAATGTTTGTGTCAGGTGTTGTAAACAACCCACTGGAAGAAATGAAGGAGCAACTTATCGTTCCAAAATCATCAGTTATGTGGACTGGAGAGAGGTCTGTCATCTACGTAAAACATTCATCAGCCTCGGGTATTGGTTTTATGATGCGAGAGGTAGTTCTTGGACCAAGTTTGGGAGATAGTTATGTCGTGTATGACGGACTTGATGATGGAGAAGAGATTGCCACAAACGGCACATTCAGCATTGATGCCGCAGCACAGCTGGCAGGCAAACCTAGTATGATAAACCCAAATGGAGGAATGACTATGGTTGGACACAATCATGGGGGAGGAAAGACGGAAGTCGGTCCAAAGCCTCCAACTGGGCAAAGCGTTAATATTAGTAAAGGTGCGAAGAGGTCTCTTTACAAAGTGTTTGAAGAGTATATTGATCTGAAGGATGCCCTCGTAAAAGACAATTATAAGGCTGGTATTCAAAAAACAAATGACATGTTAAGACAAATTGAAAAGATAAACATGACCTTATTTAAAGGTGAAGCTCATGATCTTTGGATGAATCACAGCGTAAATATAAAAACCTCACTAAAACACATGACAAGAACAAAAAATATTGGAGAAGCAAGACAACAGTTCAAAGTTCTCTCGGATCACACAATTTTATTAGCTCTTTCCTTCGGGCCATTCGAAACTCCATTATTTGTCCAAACCTGTCCAATGGCTAATGACAACAAAGGTGCCGATTGGATAAGTAAAGATCGTGAAATCGAGAATCCATATTTTGGCGAAAGCATGATAGGTTGTGGAGACGTTATCAATGAAATAACAGAGTAAAAAAAATGAAAAATATCAAATCAGTTCTAGGAATAGCTATAGTCGTTGCGGGTCTATGCAGCGTAGCCTCATGCACGAGTAAGATTCAGAACCCCAATGATGCAGTTTCTCAAATGAGTGATTCGACGTCCATGGAAGTTGAAGTCAATCAAAGCACTGGTGTTATAAATGCCTATTTAGGTCTAAAATATGCTTTGACTGAATCCGATGGCCATTCTGCTAATGTCGCCGCCAACGACTTGCTAAATGCACTTCAAGAGCACAATGATAGCATTGTAGGTTTAATTCGATTTGATGCTGAGCATATCGCAAGCACAATGGACATTGCTCATCAACGTGATCATTTCAATTCCTTATCGAACAATATTTATGAACTAGTTCATAATACTATGATCGATTACATTCTATATCGACAGTTTTGTCCAATGGCGTTGAATGGTAAAGGAGCTTATTGGATCAGTGCCGAAGAGGAAATTGTCAACCCGTATTTCGGAGAAAAAATGCTTCACTGCGGCCGTGTAATTGACACAATACCCATACGCAATAAAGATAATTCGAATGCACCTAAATACTGACAACAGGGCCATTTAATTAAAGAAAAGCAAAATGAACATGGCAGTCTCAAGTAAGTTCACAAGGATTAAACCTCAAACGGAATAATGTAATCTTTAAATGGGTAGTTCAATAACAAAGGAGTTTAGGGTAAAGGGCATGATTTGCAGTCGATGCCTTAAGGTGTTAAATTCTGAACTATCGGCTATTGGCGCTGAAGTGTTACAAATTGAACTGGGCAAATTCGTCATAAAGTACAACCCGCGTTTGGTCAAGAAGTCACACATTTTAAAGGTTGTTTTGGAAAATGAATTTGAGTTAATCTATGATGAAACCAAAGTACTTGCAGAAAGTACGAAACAATGTGTGATACGTTACGTTTGGGATTCTGACCACAGAGTTAAGCTTTCGCAGTATTTGGTTAGAAGATTAAATTACAAGTATTCTTACCTAAGTGGTATATTCACTAAAACCTATAACCTAAGCATCGAACGATATTTCATCCTATTAAAGATCGAACGCATAAAAGAACTCATTGAGAATGGCCAATTGAGTTTCAGTGAGGTTGCGTATAAAGTTGGATACCAAAACCTATCTGCATTGTCAAGGCAATTTAAGATTGAGACGGGCATGACAATGAAGGAGTACAAAAATTTAGGTAGGAGTTTAAGAACGCCAATTGATAAAATATGATAACAAAAACTGTGAAAATGGTAGCAGATTCAGGTGTTACGAGTGTTAACTTTATCGAAGTAATAATCTAGTACTGAAGTTATGTTGTATTTGAACATTGGTTATCATTTTTGGGGTATGCATGCATTTTGGTGGATGTTTTGGGTCTTAGTTCTGATTTGGATATATGCAACGCCGTACGATATTCCAGGCCAACGCACAAAAAAGGAAGACGCATTGGATGTGCTAAAGAAAAGGCTGGCCAAAGGCGAAATTGAGACTGAAGAGTTTTTGGAAAAAAAGAAGGTACTGGACAAGTTAATGATGCTAATAAATAATCGCCATGTACCGTTTTTTTAAGTTAATAACAGGCCTCATAGTTATTGTTGTGTTTGCAATGGGTTGTGACGTTGATGACCAAAGTGAAGTTGCTTGTGACGAAGAATCTCTTATGACCTTAGAGTCCTTATATGACCAGGCAAGGTTGTACAATGATTCCATTGAACTTTGTCAAGATCCATTCCAGTTTTGCGGTCAAAATTGGATGGATTACTACGATAGTATGTACCATATACATCAAGATTCTTGGAAGCATCATTTTGACTCTATTTGGGGAGATCGTCACGAAACACACGCTTATGACAATACCAACGGAGGTTCACACCATCACAAGGATCACTGGTGTGAGGAAGAACTTAGTCATCATCATGAAGTTATGGATGAGTTAAGGGGCAGTCACGATTCAATTCAACACTGAGACGTATGAGAATGACGGGAATTGCTGCATTGATAATTGGAATTATGGTTACCGCCATATTGCCTATTGCATGCTCCATTACCTTAGATAGATCCAAATCTTTGGAGGATATACTGGAAGACTCTACACAACATGAAATTCTTTTGTCTGCCTTGATTAAGGATCAAAAGTTGTCCAGAACATGTATTGATAGATTCATTATGGATCAGCGGGTCAGTGAGGTGTTGATAGAAAACCTATTTCAAGCAGCCTCAAAGGATAGTGTATTGGCGGAAAAAGTTTCACAAAAGCTGGTTAAATTTCCCAAACTAACCCTAGCTGCAATCGATCGCTTTATGCCAATAATTAATCTTGATGATCAGCTGTGTGATAGCTTTTGTGATTTTGCGGTTGAGTACACCAGAATTAACAGGGCTTTGGTCAAGAAAATGGAAGAGCATTAAACGAAACATTATCCCACTTTATGAAAAATAACAATCACCTCTTATTAATGATTTTGGGATGCGGTTTGCCCTTGTTTCTATTATTTCTTGCGCCTTGGTTTGGGGTAGGAAAGGACTCGTCTTTATTGGCTTTCATTATTGGCATGTTCGTGTTGCACCTGCTCGTGCACATTCACATTGGAAAATCAAGCCATATGGACAGCAATGAACCGTGATAGGTTGACAATAATATAATAGTAGTTATATGAATAAATTAAAGGTAAGAAAATTTGGTTTAGCGTTTGGGCTGACCGGTGCTTTATTGTATTTAGGGTGTTCGGCTCTCATGTTAACGGTTGGCCATGACGGCACAGTAAAATTTTTTAACAGTTTACTTCATGGACTGGATGTCTCTTCAATTATTAGAATGACTGTCCCCTGGTGGGAACTAGTTATTGGAATCGTTGAAATATTTATATTAAGTTGGTTAATAGGAGCATGTATTGCGGCATTTTATAATGCCTTGGGGCGACGTTAAGATAAGGCAACAGTGTATTAGACCTGTTTTCTTTTACGTACAAATGGTTGGCATTAGTTTAAAGTTGGAAATGCCCATAGTCCAATCGCTGAATATGGAGTCATGCCACAAGATGTGACGGTAATAGATCTTCGATAAATTGATACAGTTGAAATGTTTAGAACAGATACAAACTTTACACCTATGTGCGGCATAGCATAGAGGGTAATAAATCAATGTCCCTAAGTTTAACAGAAACACCATATGAATAAAATTTTAGTACCTACGGATTTTTCAGAATGTGCAAACAGCGCAGTGAATATCGCCTTGGATCTGGCCCAAAAAGCCAATGCCGAAATTCACTTCTTACATGTGATCTGTACACCTGTAAATTGGGTAAAGCTACCACTGGGAAAGGAGAAACTCTATCCTGATACATTGGCTAAAATCAACAAAGCTAAATTCGAGTTGAATGGAATTACGAAGCGAGCTAGAGATATGGGGTTGAATGCTTCGGAATTCTTAACATTCGATCAAAATCAGAGTCAGATACTAAACCACATTGAGGGCCATAGTCATGATTTCATAGTGATGGGCTCCAACGGAACAAGCGGACTCCGTGAAATTCTTGGCTCTAACACTCAAAAATTGGTGAGACTTTCCAAGGTTCCTGTATTAGTTGTCAAAGGAGTTCATGATGAACTAAAGATAAATGACATTGTATTTGCGTCTAACTTTAAGCAGGATGTTCATGAACCATTCAAGAAAGTTGTTGAACTTGCAGAATTGATGCAGGCAAAGATTCATTTACTATTTGTGAACCGGCCGTCTCAATTTGAGGAGTCCGATGAATCATTAGCCAGAATGTCAGAGTTTCTAAATAATTGCCCGGAGGGTATTTGTACGATAAACGTGTTCAACTCGCTTAATGAAGAACGTGGCATTCTCAAATTCGCGAAATCAATACATTCCAATTTAATCGCAATAACAACGCATGGAAGAACGGGTTTTATGAAGGTAATTACTCCAAGTATAACTGAGAGCCTTGTTAACCATTCCAATATCCCGGTTTTGTGTGTGAATTTACATCATTAGAAATTGTCAATACGTAAGTTTACCATAACGAAGCAGTCTGGGGTACAAGACGTTTATGACGTCTCCAAACTTTCGAGGTCATTGAACAAATCAGGAGCTCCGAAGGCTGTAATTTCTCAGATTATTGAAGAAATTGAACACATATTATATGACGGAATTTCGACCAATGAAATTTACAAAAAAGCCTTTTCAATTCTTCGCAAGAATTCTCGACCAAACGCTGCTCGCTACAAGTTAAAAAAGGCTATTATGGAGCTTGGCCCAACTGGTTACCCATTTGAAATGTTCATAGCGGAAATTTTAGTTTATCAAGGTTTTATTACCAAAGTTGGTGTGCTCGTGAAAGGACATTGTGCCAATCATGAGGTGGATGTAGTTGCTGAAAAGAATGACAAGCATTTTATGGTTGAATGCAAGTTTCACATGAAATCTGGTAGGCATTGCGACGTAAAAATTCCACTTTATATACAGTCAAGATTCAAAGACGTTGAGAAGCAATGGCTGAAACAAGATGGACATCAAACCAAATTTCATCAAGGTTGGATTGTAACGAATACCAGGTTTACTAGTGATGCGATTCAATATGGCAATTGTGCTAATTTAATGATGATTGGTTGGAACTACCCGGATAAGCGAGGTCTAAAGGACTTAATAGACATTTCCGGTTTACACCCAATTACTTGTCTAACAACATTAACCAAGCATGAGAAACAAAAACTTCTATCCATGAAAAAAGTGTTAAGCCGGAATTTATGTGAAGAACCTAATTTGCTGAAACAAATTGGAGTAGACAAGGGTCGCTTAACAAGTATTTATATGGAAGCCGAAGAACTTTGCAACCAGAATGACTAAATTGTTGGAAATACAACGGTTCACCGTTTGTATCTGAGTTCATCGGAGTTCTATAAATTAAGTAAACGTATTGGAACTTAATTTGATTATGATAGATAAGACCTAAATATGTTGAATAGTAAAATCAAATCGTCAGAAGGGGTAGCGGTAAAAGCTTATTTGAGACCATTAAAACTAGGGATTCTTTTGTCGGTAATAGGAGAATTGATCATCTTTTTAATTTGGGGAGTATACTTATATCCCCAGGGAGATATTCTTTACAAGTTTCTTTGGACCGTTGTTTTCTGTGGAGTTGGGATGGGGTCAGCTATTGGGGTCTCCATAGTTTTGATTGTGGTGCCAAAATTCTCCGGCTATACCGCTATTATCTTAACGACGCTCATTTCGCTTATATTATTAGGTTTGTTATGCAACCTGCTTTGCTTTAGGTTGGATATTTCCTTTGATTTCTTTGGCGGGCGCAAAACTCCTCATCTATTCCTTTGGAACGGGGTTGTCATGTCCGTGATTGGTGGCCTCTCAATCGGTTGGTTATGCTTCACAGATGTTGGAAACAACATCCTTGAAAAGTTTAAAATGTAGGTTATGGCAAAATTAAACCAGCTGGTTTACAAGGAATTAGGTATAGATACTCAACACGAGTACAATGCATACATGCATAGGAGTTGCCATATATGTAATTCTGAAGGATTTGAGGCATTGACGAGAATACGTATTAGCCACAAAGGAAAGACAATAGTGGCTAGTTTAAATGTCATTAGTTCAGCACTGTTACAAACTGATGAAATAAGCTTATCGCACAGTGCAGAACAATCACTGGACGTAAGTACTGGTCAAATGCTTACCATTTCACATTTAAGTCCAATTCGTTCGTTGAGTTATGTTCGTTCTAAAATATTTGGTAATGAATTGTCGGATGAACAATTAGGAGAAATTATCGATGACATAGTTTCCGGGCATTACTCCAATGTTCAC
This sequence comes from Bacteroidia bacterium, assembly GCA_017640445.1. Taxonomy (GTDB): domain Bacteria; phylum Bacteroidota; class Bacteroidia; order NS11-12g; family UBA9320; genus UBA987. Next base: position 93,092 of record JAEPQQ010000002.1, read on the forward strand.
CTTTCAGCATTCCTAACCGCGTGTGCGAGTAACCAATTGACCACAAAGGAAATTATTGGTCTAACTAAAGCTATGATCAAGTCTGGTAAACGTATGCAGTGGATGAGTGATATAGTAGTTGATAAACATTGTATAGGTGGGTTACCTGGTAATAGGACTACACCCATAATTGTGGCAATCGTTTGTGCACTAGGGTTGACAATGCCAAAGACCTCGTCACGCGCGATCACATCACCCGCTGGCACGGCTGACACCATGGAAGTTCTAACCCAGGTTGACTTGACCTTGAAGCAAATAACAAAAGTTGTTTCGGATCAGGGTGGGTGTGTCGTCTGGGGCGGGTCAGCCAATCTTAGCCCTGCTGACGACCTGCTAATAAAGGTAGAAAAGGCACTTGACATAGACAGTGAAGGGCAGTTGATAGCTTCAGTATTGTCAAAAAAAATTGCCGCAGGATCTACTCATTTGATTGTCGACATCCCTGTGGGAGAAACAGCCAAAATTCGTACGTTACAGGCCGCTCAAAATCTAAGAAGAGAAGTTGAGAAAGTCGCCTTGGTTCTTGGTCTGCACGTGGACGTGGTAGTAACTGATGGGGCGCAACCTGTAGGACGAGGAATAGGACCCTGTCTTGAAGCTCGAGATGTTCTTGCTGTACTGCGTAACGAGACCGAAGCTCCAAGTGATCTAAAAGAGAAAGCTCTATTATTGTCGGCCAAATTACTTGAATTATCCGGACTAGAGAACCCTGGTGATGGTTATGAAAAAGCAAGAAAGGCCTTGGAGTCTGGAATGGCTTACGACAAATTTATCAGGATTTGTCAGGAACAAGGAGGATTCCGTGAGCCTGAATTAGCCGAATACCGGCATAAAATCAAAGCTGATTGCACTGGAACCGTAACCAAGGTGAACAATCGAACACTGGCAAAATTGGCAAAACTAGCGGGTGCGCCAAATGCTCCATCTGCTGGGGTTGACTTCTTTGTTACACTTAACTCCGAAGTGAAGAAAGGGCAGACCATATTTGAAATCCATGCAGAATCCAAAGGGGAATTATCTTATGCGCTAGAGTATTACTCCAAAATTGAGATTATTACCATTGAACAATGCTAACCAAGGACAAAATATTAATTGTTGGTGGTTATGGAAACGTCGGAAGAATCGTTTCAAAGATTTTGGCCAATGTACATCCTGGAAAAGTCATTGTTGCCGGCAGAAGCCTAACGAGGGCAAAAAAGGTTATCGACGAATTGCAGATTCTAGCAATTCCGAAGAGGTTAGATATCAGAGAGAGCGAATACAGAGAGATTAACTTTGACGAAATTGATACCGCCATCTGTTGCATAGATGTTGCCCAAAACGATAATTTGCTTTTTGCCTGTATTAAACACAAGGTTAATTACACTGAGATGGCCACTTCATTTAAGGCCTTTAACCGCTTAACCCCATATGAAAAAGACTTTGAGGACAGCGCAATATGTTTAGTCCCAGGTACAGGTTTAATGCCTGGATTATCGGGTGTTTTCGTGAAAGATGCGATTTCGAGATTTAAAACAATCAACAAGGTAAGCTCATTTGTCTTATTGGGGCTGGGAGAGAATCATGGATTGGATAGTATACGTTGGATGATGGACAATGCGCGCCAACCTTATTTTATAAATACAGATCGCGGCAGTAAAGAGGTTAAATCGTTTACAGGCCCGGTTGTGGAACGGTTGTTAAACGAAGATCAACAACGTAAATTTTATCGATTCAATTTTGGAGACCAGCATATAATAGTTCGGTCTATGAATGTAAACCAAGCTGAAACCCGTTTAGCTTTTGATTCCAGGATTATCACACGAATTCTGGCATTATGTAGAAAGCTTGGAATATTAACAATCTTGTTGAAGATAACCCCCAAAAAAATTAAAAAGTGGCTAAGTGAATTCAGGTTAGGCTCGGAAAAATTTGCCGTTCAGACGCATTGTTATAGCGAAAGTGGAGAAGGGATTTGTTATTTGGCAAACGGGGCCAATGAAGCCCGTGGATCTGCCATTGTTGCTGCGTTTACAATTATGAGATTATATCGCTCTGACCATTCAGGTTTAAAGAGACTAGAGGAATTAATAGAGTTGGATGATTTGGTTAGTTTTCTTGAAAGAAATAATATAAACGTTACGATTAAGAAGTTATGACACAGATACTTTTTGGATTACCTGGAAATGAAAAAATTACACATCGATTGGCAAATCACCTGAAAGCTGAGGTCGGCGAATTCGTTAGTCGAAAATTTCCAGATGGAGAAACATATATTCAGGTGACTTCTGATGTAAGAAATAAGGAAGTACTATTAGTTTGTACTCTAGATAGACCTGATGAAAAATTGCTCCCATTGTTCTTTCTATCTAAACTAGTTAAGGAACTTGGCGCCCAATGTACGTGTCTAATTGCTCCATACTTGGCCTATATGCGACAAGATAAGCGATTTAAGCCAGGTGAGGCGATTACGTCAAAGTACTTTGGAAAACTTGTGTCTCATTTTATTGACAATTTGGTAACGGTGGATCCACATCTACACCGTACAGATGCATTGTCAAAAATATATGATATTCCTTCCAGTGTCCTTCATGCTTCGAATCATATTTCAACCTGGATCAAAAACAATGTCAATCAACCCGTATTAATAGGTCCTGATAGTGAAAGTGAGCAATGGGTGTTTAAAGTTGCAGAGGGGGCAGGATCTCCGTTTACAATACTCGAGAAAACTAGATTTGGTGATAGAGATGTTCAAATCTCAAATCCTGAACTAGTAGGTTACAAAAATCACACGCCCGTACTGGTGGACGATATAATTTCAACCGCAAGAACCATGATAGAAACTGTTGGACATTTAAAAAGGCAAGACTTGCCTCCACCCATCTGTATTGGGGTGCACGCCATATTTGCACAGAATTCTTATCAAGATTTACTCAATTCGGGCGTCTCACAAGTAGTGACTTGTAACACTGTTATTCATGAAAGCAATCGTATTGACCTATCGGATTTATTGGCATATGGAATCAACTCACTTACTAGTAACAATTAGAAAATATGGAACATAATCACGCTGGACACGGTAAACATAAGGTCAATCCGCCTCATGGTCATGCACATCATGATCATCACAGAATGATGATCCAAGACTTTAAAAAACGATTCTGGATATCTTTGGTTCTGTCAATACCAGTATTGATTCTATCACCTATGATACAGAATCTTCTGGGCTTCAGTTGGAGTTTCCCTAATCACAGGCTTGTATTATTCGCATTATCATCGTTCATCTATTTCTTCGGTGGTTGGCCATTTCTTAAAGGTTTGATTAACGAACTAAGGAATGCGCAACCTGGGATGATGACGTTAATTGCTGTCGCAATTACCGTCGCTTACGGATATAGCGCCGCAGTCGTTTTCGGACTAGAGGGTAAAATGTTCTTTTGGGAACTGGTAACCCTTATTGACATTATGCTAGTCGGACATTGGATTGAAATGAAATCCGTCTTAGGTGCCTCAAAAGCCCTGGAATTATTGGTTAGTATGATGCCATCGGAAGCACACAAAGTTCATGGTGATCATATCATGGATGTTGCTTTGGACACATTGAGAAAGGGCGATATAATCCTGATTAAACCTGGAGAAAAAGTACCGGCAGATGGAATTGTTATCGAAGGGGAAAGTTACCTAAATGAATCCATGTTAACCGGAGAGTCCAAACCCGTGAAAAAAGGTCTAGATTCACAGGTAATAGGTGGCTCTATCAATGGAAATTGGGCTCTAAAGGTTGAGGTTCAACATACGGGTGAGGAGAGTTATTTGAATAAGGTAATTGTCCTCGTCAAAGAAGCTCAAGAGTCAAAGTCCAAAACACAACACCTTGCCGATAAGGCCGCAAAATGGCTGACCTATATTGCTTTAGGAGTAGGTCTTGGCACCTTAGTGGTTTGGTTGTTATTAGGTTTTGAGTTTGTTTACGCACTAGAACGAATGGTAACCGTAATGGTAATTTCTTGCCCTCATGCCCTGGGACTTGCTATACCCCTTGTCGTTGCAATATCAACCGCCGTTTCCGCCCAAAATGGGTTGTTGATAAGGAATAGAACGGCATTTGAAAATTCACGAAAGATTTCGGCAATGGTATTTGATAAAACAGGTACACTGACAAAAGGCGACTTTGGCGTAACTCGATGTGAATCGATTTCTAATAACTATGACCAAGAAGATTTGTTGCGCTTTGCAAGTGCACTTGAGCAAAACTCTGAACACCCCATTGCAGAAGGCATAATTAGGCGTGCCAAGCAAAAGAAAATACGAATCCCGGAGGTAAATAATTTTAGAGCTATCACAGGCAAAGGGGTTGAAGGGGTTGTGGAGAGTCATGTCGTTAAGGTCGTTAGTCCGGGGTATCTGCGGGATGAAAACATACAGGTTCCGGAAAGTGCATTTGGGAGTGCCGCTGAAACAGTTGTTTTTGTAATAATGGATGGTGAATTGATCGGTTACCTAGCGTTGGCAGATGAAATTCGGAAAGAGTCACACGATGCCATTCAACAGTTTAGGAATAACGGTATCCGCGTAATGATGGCCACTGGTGACAATGAAGTGGTTGCGAAAACGGTAAGTGAAGAATTAGGATTAGATGGTTACTACGCCGAAGTATTACCTCATCAAAAAGTTGAAATTGTTAAGGAACTACAAAGCCGGGAAGAGTTTGTGGCAATGACTGGAGACGGTGTAAATGATGCTCCAGCTTTGGCACAAGCGGATGTTGGAATTGCCGTGGGATCCGGAACTGATATAGCGGCAGAAACAGCGGATATTATTCTGGTTAATAGCAACCCAAAGGATATTCTAAACCTAATACTGTTTGGGAAAGCAACTTATAACAAAATGATCCAAAATCTAATATGGGCCACAGCGTATAACATAGTTGCCATACCATTGGCTGCTGGAGTTCTATATGATGCTGGTTTTGTTCTGGGACCGGCTGTTGGTGCAGTATTCATGAGCTTAAGTACAATAATTGTTGCGATTAATGCACAATTATTGAAGAAGCAAATCAAATAACTGCCGATGGAGATTGTCCGCAAGATTTTCAACCTCGTCAATCTCCTATTTTCTCTGTTGGTCATTGGTGCTTTGATATGGTTTCATGGGTATCAATATCAGATACATCATCTTACACCCCATACATTACTATTATATTTTGGTTTTGGCTTTTATCTGGCTCAATTTATTTTTAGGGCTAAGCTTTCTGGCAATGCCCGAAGATACCTTCGGCTAAACCGGTTTGAATTTTTTGTATTCCTCTTTCTATTGCTGGAAATGGCAATGAGTCGGTTTATTGACTTTTCAATTATTCAGCTGGCTCTCAGCCACTCTGGAATTGAGAATCACGATCACGCTTTAATCCTGTCGTTACACATCTGGTTGGTGCTCATTGTTGGGATAGAACTAGGAAAAGCTACCACGCGAAGTACTATTTGGAAACTTTCGCCACCAATATTATTTGTTTTGTCATTTATAATACTCATAGCGACAGGAAGTTCTTTACTGATGTTGCCGGAAATGACCGTTTCCAAACAGGGAATGCACTTCAGAGATGCATTATTTACATCGATTAGCGCCAATTGCGTAACGGGGCTCATTGTCGTAGACACAACTACTTATTTTTCATTAAAGGGCCAAATTTTAATACTGTTACTGATACAATTAGGTGGACTCAATATCATTGCCTTCGCTACATATTTCATGAGTTTTTTCCAGAAAAGAATAACTGAACCCAGGCACCAAACTGCCATTCGGGAGTTGCTCCATACAGATAATCTAGGGAACGCAAGAAACATGATTGGAACCGTAATACTAACAGCCCTTGTTATTGAATCTATTGGCGCTATAATATTATATCAACAATGGGGGACTGACATAGGTAATAAGTCAGACCGACTCTTTTACTCAGTATTTCATTCGGTTTCCGCGTTTAACAATGCTGGGTTTACTCTGTACACCGACGGTTTTTTGAACAGTAATACCAGTAGCAATTATTCATTGCACATAACAGTCGCTTTTCTGATTGTTTTTGGGGGACTTGGGTTTACAACGCTGTTGGAAATATTTAGGTTGGGTAACACGTCAAAATTATTTAAGTCGAAAGTCATTAGATTGTCTGTTCAAAGCCGTATCGCGACCTATTCCTCCATAATTTTGATCGCACTTGGTACCGTATTATTCTTCATTACGGAGAGGAACAATACAATGGCGCAACTGTCCACCTCGGAGCGTCTCATTACCTCATTTTTTCAATCCGTAACGGCTCGAACGGCAGGATTTAATACTGCTGATTTTGGCAAAGCGACAACCATAACATTATTATCGACCATGCTGCTCATGTTTATCGGCGCTTGTTCTGGATCAACGGGTGGAGGGATAAAGACATCCACGACAAGTGTTCTATTGATTGCCCTATTCAAAAGAAAGAAGAAAAAGGACAACTATGGTAAATCATTTCTGACCATTGTTTTGGTCAGAAAGGCCATGGTAATTTTACTTTCTTCGATCGCAGTAATTTTAATTGGAACCTTTATCCTAACTCTTGTTGAGCCCGATAAAGGGGTCTCGGAACTATTCTTTGAGGAAATATCAGCTTTCTCCACAGTAGGTCTGTCAACCGGGATTACCCCTAGCTTGTCCTCAAGCGGGAAATCGGTTTTAATGTGTAGCATGTTTCTTGGAAGACTAGGACCTTTGGCATTATCATATACCCTTGTCAGCTCGTTAAATGTTATTGAGACAAAACAAGAAGGAAACATCCTTTTAGGTTAGAGTGGATACCACTTCGGGAAAACCTTTTTTTACTTAATAGGTATAATTTTTCACGACTATTTCAAAATATCTTAGTCGATAGTGCCAGAGGCCAACACTAACTCAGAGTTCTGGTCAAGGCAGGTGTCCCCTTTCTTTGGAGCACCAAGATTAGCAAGAAGCGCGAACGCAATTGAAAAAATAAGTATATTTGTTTTGTTCGTACTTCGGGTTTGAATGTATAAGAAGTTTTATTCGTTATTATTGGTGCTGTTGGTGCTTTTTGGAAGCATTGGTTTTACAGTTAATGTGCATTTCTGTCAAGGTGCTGTCAAGACTATAGGTGTTTTTATGGAGGCCGATGGTTGCGGTGGATGCGAGACTAACAATCGCGGGTTGCCATATTCCCAAGACGTTGTTAATCCTGTATCATGTTGTTCCAATCTTAACCTTGTAAGTTCTATTAATCCATTTCCGACATTCGATTACAATGTTGTGCCCGAGAATCTGAACAACTACAGCGACTTGTGCAGTACAAGACTTAGTTCGCTGTACCTGAATGAGTTTACGTATCGATTTGACTCATATACAGACACATCCCCCATTGATGAAGTTCGACAAAATGTCATCATTTGGAATCAAGTGTTCTTGATTTAAACTTTCATTTTTCTCTGAATTCTTGATCGCACAGTTACGTGCGATTCCCTTTGTCTATGTATCAAAAAATGAAAAAAATGAAAAAAATGAAAAAAATGAAAAAAATGAAAAAAATGAAAAAAATGAAAAAAATGAAAAAAAATCATATTAAAATAATTGTCGTATCTCTGGTAATTGCGACTTTCACCGGGTGTTCTTTTACAAGCCAGAACGGTTCTCCTGATAAAACTGGAAAGGAATACACCTCAGCCTATATATGCCCAATGCACTGTGACGGCAGTGGTTCTGACACGATGGGACATTGCCCTGTTTGCGGTATGGAGTATGTTAAAAACACAGAAGCTCATAAATAATGAAACATGTTATAACCCTTTCTCTGGCACTTTCGGTAGCCTTAAGTTCCATAGCCCAAAAAAATGTTAAATTTAAAATCGATCACAAATTGAAAGATCAGGCTTTTTCTTTCAACCAGGAGTCGATCAATAGCTTGGGAAACAAATTCAATGTCAAAAGGCTTGAGTACTACATATCAGAAATAAGTTTGGTTCACGACGGAGGTAAAACCTCAGACGCATCAGACGTCTACATGTTGGTAAATGCCGGATATGAAACCGAAGTTGATTTAGGACAATTTAATATCACCAATCTGGAGGCCATAAACTTCTCGGTAGGAGTAGATCCTGGAGTTAACAATGCAGACCCAACTCAATGGCCTAAATCTCACCCGTTGTCTCCAAAATCTCCTTCAATGCATTGGGGTTGGGCCTCAGGATACCGATTCGTGGCCATCGAAGGAAAGTCTGGTAGCTCACTTAACAGAGTATTCGAAATTCATGCCCTTGGAAATGACAATTATTTTGATATTAGTATTCCAACAAGTGGCACTGATGATAACGGTGATTTACTAGTAGTATTGAATGCCGACTACGCAAATGCTTTAGCCAAAATTGATTTAAGTTCAGGCTTAATCGTTCATGGTGAAGAGGATCAAGCAGTCACATTGTTGAGAAACTTCCAAAGGGATGTGTTCAAATCTTCCGAAGGCAATAAAAACACAGTCGGGTTAACAAGAAACCCTGAATTGCAAGTCACCAAGTTGTTCCCAAACCCAACCTCCGGGGTATTTACGGTCAGTGTTTCCAATATGTCAAAGGGAATATCACTGTTTATCACGGACCTTACAGGCAGAGCTGTGCATTTGGAAAGCATCAACCTGGAAAGCAACACTTACGCTGTCCTCAATAAGGGGGTTTATGTTGTTACAATTCGTGACTCCGAAGGGATATTTACTACAACCAGACTAGTTGTTGACTAACTAATTGATCTCCACAATCAGAAAAAAATACAACTGAAGCTGATTTCACCTACTCATAACGATTGTGAGATACCAATGAACGAAAATCTAAAAATATGAATATGAACAAATTAAAAATAATGTTAATCCTTGGTGCATTCGTAGCCTTTATGTACAGTTGTAAAGATGATGAGCCTGCGGGTCATCAGACCGTTGAATGGGATCAAACACCATATACCCTGGAATACGGGTCATTACCGCCTCCCGATATCGCATCTGATAATCAACTAACGGTCCAAGGTGTCAAACTTGGCCGAATGTTGTTTTATGAAAAAATGTTATCCAAGGATGGATCGATGGCTTGCGCAAGTTGTCACCTACAAGAATTTGCTTTTAGTGATACTGCACAGTTCTCAATTGGAGTGAAAGGTTTACCTGGTGGTCGTCAAGCAATGGGTGTATTCAATATGGCATGGAATACAAATGAGTTTTTCTGGGATGGGAGAGCTCACTTGATCCGAGATCAATCACTTGGCCCAATTCAGGATGAACTAGAAATGAACGAAACACTTGAGAACGTTATTGCCAAATTGTCGTCAAAACAATCCTACAAGGATCAGTTTAAAAGGGCATTTGGTTCAGAAGAAATAACCTCAGAGAAGATGTCCCTTGCCATGGAACAGTTTATGAACTCCATCGTTTCATATCAATCCCTTTACGATCAATTTCTTAAAGACTCGACGGTGTTTAATGAAAGCCAAAAACGAGGACGGGATTTATTCTTCCAGGAATACAATGAATTCTTTCCTGAAGAAAGTGGGGCTGATTGTGCCCATTGCCATGGTGGGACCAATTTTGAAAACGACCAATACATGAATAATGGACTCGATGGTGACGGATCCATTAAGGACATTGGAAGAGAAAATGTAACAAAAAAGGTTGAAGATAAGGGTAAGATGAAGGTTACGAGTTTGAGAAACATCGCAATTACAGCTCCGTACATGCACGATGGTCGATTCAAAACCCTTGAAGAGGTTGTAGATCATTATAACAGTGGTCTTCAAGCTTCCTCAACTCTTGATCCTGCTTTAGAGCAAACCCGAGGGACGGGCTTACGTTTAACTGACCAGGACAAAAAGGATTTGGTTAACTTCCTGAAAACACTGACGGATACTGAGTTAACGACAAACCCTGAATACAGTAGCCCATTTTAAGAAATTGGTTTTACGACGAACCACGAAAGAGCAGGGCAATATTCCATTGCTCTGTTTCTTTCATCTCAGGTAAAAATGTGAAACTGAATCCAACACTAGTTTTAAAAAAAAATGACAATAACTCATAAAATGCAAATGACAAAATATTTCTTAATACTGATCCTGACTACAGTAGTCTCGATCAATGTAAATGCTAAATCACCTACTAATAACTTAGCCACCATCAATAAAGTAACACATGAGGTTACAGATTCTTTCGAGGTCTCTGGCAATTGCGGTATGTGCAAAAAAACCATTGAATCTTCACTTTCAGGACTTGAAGGAATTTCTTATGTAAACTGGGACATAGATTCCAAAATTATGATCGTGACGTATGACCCACATGCTTTAACCTTGACTTCCATAAAACAAAAAATTGCTGATTCAGGTTATGACACGGATACGATTAAAGCCAAGGAAGAGAATTACGAAGGTTTACCTAGATGTTGTCAGTATGACCGCAAATAAATAATCTGGTACAACTGGTTTGGTATCAATTGGTTGAACAACGTATTATTATGCCCCGTATCACTTCATTTATTATTCTATTGCTGTCATTCCACTTAGGATTGAAAGCGCAAAAGGCTCCCGACTTTACTATTTCCGATACTGAGGGAAAGCAATGGAATTTGTATGACCAAATTGGTCAAGGGAAAATAGTTCTACTAGATTTCTTTTTTAAAGACTGTAAACCTTGTCAAACTTACACCCCAATGATAGAGCAACTATACAAGGACTACGGTTCTGACACTGGAAAGGTATTAGTTCTCGGCATTAGTGATAGAGATGACAATAACGCTGTCAAACAGTTTGAAATTGACTATGGAGTATCATACCCATCATGTGGTTATGAAGGGGGAGGTGACACGGTCACGGCGTTGTTTCAAAATTGGTTTACATTTCTGGGCTGGCCAACTTATGCGGTAATATGTTCAGACACAACAGTTCGTTGGAATGTCAAAAAAGATAATGGTTTAACGGAAATACGAGACAGCATAGACAATTGTCCTGAGACATTTCTCAACGTCAAAACAGCTCACCAGAGGAGAAACTTGCGATTTTCTTATATACAAAATGAGAGAACGGTTAAAATTCTTAACATGAGTGACCTGGATTCAAATAGTAAGATCAAAATATTTGACCTTACTGGACAGGAAATTCCTGTGGTCTGTGTTATATCGAATGGAATTGCGGAATTACACCTGGACTATTTAAGCCCTGGACTCTATTTGATGCGATTTCGAACATCGAGTTTCGATTATATTCAGAAAATATTAGTTAACTAAAATTGTTTAAAATGAGATTATTGGTCATTATTCTATTCCTTTTTTCGTTACCGACATTGGCGCAAACTATCAATTGGGATGCCCCGGTTGTTGTCAATTCTGAAATAAACATGGGTAATACAAGGCCCAAAATTGCTTTGACAAAAGACAACATCCCTATTGTCATGTGGGGACGTGCCCCCAATAGAGAAGTATATGTTTCCAAATGGACTGGAAACAACTTTTCTACGCCGGTTAAGGTCACTCCACAAGGTGTAAATGCATTTGTGCAAAATTGGGCTGGCCCAGGGCTAGAAGCTCAAGAGGATACGGTTTATGTAACATTCAAGTCCCAACCAGAACAAGATGGGTTTGTATACGTGGTGAGATCTATTGATGGAGGTAAGACCTTTGGTGACACCTTACGCGTATCTTCAAACAATTGGTCTAGATTTCCAGAGGTATCTATTCTACCCGGTGGGAATCCAGTAGTTACGTACATGGATTTCGAACCAGGTTTTATCGAACCTCATTATGCTGTTTGTACATCTGATAATGGTGGTGTTACATTTTCGGAACCGATAAGTGCTTCTGGCATTGCTCCAGGAGAAGCATGTGATTGCTGCCCTGGATTTATTCTTGCGGAACGTGATCAGATTGTGGTGATGTTCAGAAATAATGATAATGACCTTAGGGATATTTGGGCTTCAGTTTCCAAGGATGGGGGAAGGACTTTTCCTTTGGGAAAAGACATTGATAGAAATGATTGGATAATTGGTGGCTGCCCCTCAACCGGACCAGAGGCAATTACGATTGGTGATAGCTTAGTTGCTGTTTGGATGAGCGGCGCATCTGGAAAGTCAAAAATCAACATTGGAACAGCGGATCTAAAGGCATTGAATGTTGGTATTAATTCAGAGATTACCCCAGAAACTAACAATCAACAAAACTATCCCAAAATAGATGGGGATGGTCAATTCATTATAACCACATGGCAAGAAATCGAAAATGGGAGTCGCAATATTAAGTGCAGTTGGAGTGATAGAGGTCCAAGTGCATTAATAAGTAAAGTTCCATTTGATGTCAATGTCAATAAAAAGGGTGTCCAGCAGAGTCCTGATATATCGTATTCAAACGGGGTTGTTCACATTGTTTGGCAAGATTTGACAGCCCGCAAGGTCATGTACCGAAGAGGTGAGATAAACGTTTCTTCAATCAATAAACCAACTCTGGCCAACCTCGATTTCGATCTTTATCCCAACCCATCTAATAATATTTGCACCGTAAAACTCGATCCAATAATCAACGAGAAGGGCACCATTGAAATACGAACTAGCGTAGGTCAACTGATGTCTATCCATGAAATCATTCCCGGGACTTCTTTGGTAATTAACACTTCCAACGGTTTTAACCCAGGTGTTTATCTTGTAGTGTTGGACGTAAAAGGTCTTAGAACCTATAAAACTTTAGCCGTTGAATAGTATGCTATCCACCATAACCAAGCCTGATATCCGCATTTCAGCGGTAATTTTTCTTCTATTGAGGGCTTTGGTTCCAACTGCATTAAGCCAAAATGCTTTGCAAATCCCAGATACACTATCAGGGACAAAGATCGATTTAGACCTTCGTACAGATAGTTTTTCATTCTATCCGGGTTTCTATACCCAAACTATGGGTGTAAATTCTGCAATTCTCGGACCTACTCTATTTCTTAACAAGGGTGACTTGGTGAAATTTTCAGTCAAAAACAGTTTGCCTGATACAACAACGTTACACTGGCATGGATTACACGTTTCATCCTCCGATGATGGAGGGCCTCATACAATTATTGCCCCAGGAACTACCTGGAGTCCGGAATTCAGAATTTTGAACCGTGCTGCAACCTATTGGTATCATCCGCACCTTCATCATAAAACAGACAAACACGTATCCAAAGGTATCTCAGGTCTGCTCATTGTCCGAGATCAATTTGAAGCTAAACTTCCTTTACCTCGATCTTATGGGTCGGACGATTTTCCTATGGTAATTCAAACTAAAGATTTTGACACCAACAAGGAAATTCTGATTCATAGTAACAATGACGATGTAGTGATGGTGAATGCGACTATTGAACCTTTCCTTAAGGTAGGGGCCCAGGTAATTCGGTGTCGGGTTCTTAATGGTTCATCCCAAAGGACATTTAATTTGGGATTAACGGACAATCATGTGATGTATCTCATTGCAAGTGATGGTGGTTTACTTAATAAACCAGAATCTGTAACGCGTTTGATGCTTTCACCTGGGGAAAGGGCTGAAATATTAATTGACTTTTCTGAAGACAAAGGGAAAAAAATTGCGCTGTTAAGTTATGCATCTGAATTGGCAAACGGCATCTATGGAGCTTCGAATCCGGGAATGGGTCCCGGAATGAATTTGACTGGGTACAAGCCCAATGTCCTAAATGGTACGGACTTTAATGTTTTAGAATTCAAGATTGGAGCACCAACCGCTAACCCAATCACCCAAATTCCTAACAACCTTATAAACAACACGAGAATTCCGGAATCTCAATCTGATATTACAAGAAATTTGTTGCTATCCCCTAGAACGATGGGTATGAATCAACTTAATGGTGGATTCTTAATTAACAATCAGAAGTTCTCACCGACGAGGATAGATTACCGCATACCTATAAACAATACTGAAATTTGGTCAATTAGAAATATGTCAGGAATTGCTCATCCATTTCATATTCATGACGTTCAATTTTTTATACTTGATAGAAACGGTATGTCTCCCAGTTCTGCAGAACTGGGGTTGAAAGACGTCGTGCTCATAAGGCCCCAAGAAACGGTGAGATTTATCACTAAGTTTGAAGATTTTGCGGATACTACAGTTCCTTATATGTTTCATTGCCATATGTTAACACATGAAGATGACGGGATGATGGAACAGTTTATTGTATTTGATACATCACAGACTTTGAGCTTTAGAAAGGTAAATGCAAACAGACGACCTATAACTTACCCTAATCCCGTATATGATTCTAAAATTTTCTTGAATTCGGAGAATAATACAACTGTCAAAGAAATAAACCTTTACAGTGTGACTGGAGAAAAATTAACAGAAGTAGGAATTTTTTCAAAGAATACGGAATTTGTCATAGAAATCCCTCTTGGATTGAATGGCTGGTATTTTCTTGAAGTGGTTACCGAAAGCACATCGTCCTATGAGAGGGTTTTGATAAATAACTGACTACCCGGTTTTTGTTGGTAATAAAAAAGAGGAGGGGGTTCCCCCCTCCCTCGAATCAACAGAAAAAATTACATCGGATCAATCCTAAAAACCTCATGCGTTTTAGAGCTCACAAACCACAGTTTTCCTTCAGTATCTGCTTTGATACCCATGATTCCAGGGTACCCAGTTTCAATTCGTCCCAATTCCCATCCTTTTTCAGCATTATACGCTATTATCTCTCCAGTCTCGTTGTCTGAAACATACAGAACTCCATTGCTCAGTTCAATTCCGCTTGGTTTTTTCAAGCCGGTATTTGTAAAGACTTTCCACTCAACTCCTCCTATTTCCCAATGTTGAGCCAATTGCTCATTTGTTAAAGCAAGGTCTCTCTTTTTGGTTCCTGAATTAGTGTTCATTTTAAGAACACGTTTGTTTCCAGAATCCACTATGTACAGCCAGCCAGTTTCTTCGTCAACAACCATGTGGCTGCCAACTCCTGGCTCTCTCTTAATAGGAATCTCTCTATATCTATGTATACGGGCATCACTGTGATCCGAATTGCCAGGTCCATGGTCTACCTGAAAGTCGTACCAACATATATGCTTATTGTAACCATCAAAAACCCAAAACGCATTATCTTTATCAGACTCAATACCCATGGAATATGGACTTCCATGCAACATATCGAGATGGCTACCATTACCTCCGGATGGTTTGGCATATATATTCATGTCACTACTCCACAAAGAAGGCCCCGTAAAACTGCCACCCTGTCGATTGGCATCCAGTATCTCTTCAGTGGTAGCCCAATTGCCGTTTTCCTTACTAAAAGAAAGAGCTGCAGGCAAAGCCATAAAATGCCATGCATTACCGTCCCTTCTCCATTCGGTCGACTGATCTGGTAATCCTGCACGCGTTATGGTAACTGTACTGCCTCCTGTGCGTTCTGTACCTTTGTTCAATACCCAAAGTTCATTGCCCCTTGTTGGATGGAAATCCAGATCCCAAGGTTCTTCCACTCGATCGTTAATATCTGCAATTAAGACAAATTCGGGAGTATTCTTTCCATATTCACCTTCAGTTGCGGGTAGAAAGAAAGCTGGTATCGTATTCACCAAGGTAGGTTCGGTTTGCGGTTTAGATTGGTCATCTTCCTTACAGCCAACAAAAACAAATGCGCTGGCCAAAATAAAATAAAATATTCTTGTCATAATAAAATTTAAATTAAGTGAACAAACCCTTTTGACAGGGTTTAATTTGGTCTAGTTCAGTTTGTACACATATGGTATCACACTAGAAATTGTCCAAGAACTATGTACAAAGGAGTACTAGATTTGCCCCTTATTTTCCACGACTCAACCGTCCATGCGTGTGTTCTATTATCAGATAACTCCAGGTATAAGTCCTCATAATTATCGAAATCGGCTAGGTTTAATTCGGTTGGATTGTAAGATAATGTGTCCGTTACAGGATTAACTTTTGCAAACAAATATGAATTACGACAGCATTTCTTTTTATCCAAACTAACCTCGTTACACGATTCTTCACTCTCGAATTTTGTTATATCACATTGGTCACAACCTTTAGCCTTGGTATATATCGAGAAAGTAGTGACTGAACCTTGACAAAAGTGAGCGCTTAGAAATACTCCATTCGACGACAATGTGACCAACAGTAGCATCATCGTCGCAAGAAAACGTATGATTACAGGTCTTTTTGACATGATTTTGTAAATCTAACCATTTTTGACTTTAATATAAGTACAATTCTATTTAAAGAGATTTCAATGACTTTTAAGGATTCGACAATGAAGGTGATGAGCTATTATCGCGATACGTACTAAGGCTGTACAAAATGGTCTAGTATTTACCAGACCATTTTGTACAGCCGCAGAAGGCCTTAAGGTCTTTAAGTCGAACACAGATCAACACTAAAATGGCTATGTCATTATCTCTTGTCAACCCCAAAAGTAGATTTTCAAACATGCGATTAACATGGCTAAACTCCTTGAAAAGCAAATCGTTCTTCGACTCAATCTTTTCACATGAGTTCTGAGACTCAAATTCTTTCTTTCTATATGATTTATCCCACGTTGTTTGGTTGTATGAATGGATTCAGGTATCAATGAACGATAGTTTTGAAGTTTATCAGTAGAGATACTTCTTGCTTCGGCCAGAACTAGGGTGTTCGTAACACAGCGTAACGTCCTGTTGGTTCTTTTGCCAACGACAAAGTTAACCACCTCTTTGGTGTCTAATCGAATTGCATAAGCAACCCAGATTCGATTGTTCTTGCTTTGAATATAAGTTGCCAGTTCATCCATCTCATAGCTTTTGCCAAGGGCAATGTATGGTTTCTTGATCGATTGGCTAATACTCAGAACCCTTACAATTACCGTTGTAGGTGAAATGTTCAAGAGTCGACTGGTGCTTCGAACACTAGTTCCTTCTTTAACTAGATTTAGGATCCAATTGTTCGTATCAGGTTTGCAAGCTTGATATGAATATTGTTTAACGAATGTCTTACCACACCCTTTACATTTATACCGTTGCTTGCCATAGTTGGTAGTCCCGTTTTTAACGAAATATTTCCCATCAACATTTCTGGAACACGTATGATGGTCTTTGTCCAATTTATGCTGTTTTAAGGGATCAAAAATAGGGAAGTGGACGCTTGGGGTCACTTATAAGAGTGAATATATTTTGAAATGTGCGTTGATATTCAATTAGTTAAGTGGTCGATTTGAGTATATCAACATTTCTGGAACACTACCGAAAAGGCCTCAAGTTGTAGATACTGTCAAGGAGTAAGGTATTTGTAGGTCATAGGCCCAATTGACCATTTTGCATTTTAACCAAATTAATGCGACAGATCCATTATTCGGGCTTTATTTGAACTATGGTCTGCCCGATGTTTACATTTTGATTTTTAACCTTAACAAGATAATGGCCCGGTTGGTCAATTTTAAAGGTAGTTGAACTTCCTTTTAAACTTTGTCTGTCAACTAATCGACCCGTCATATCAAACACATCGATTGAATAACTTCCATGTTGACCAAATTCTAAAGTGACTAAGCCCCTACTTGGATTAGGGTAAACTTTAAACTGTAGTCCTACGATGGGTTCTATACTAATATCATCTACCAAGAAGCTATCGGATCTTTCACTTTCACATCCATGTTCCGAGAACAGTTTAACCTGGTAATACCCATTCTTTTGAGGTTTGATGGATCGACTTTCGGTGTCTTTCAGAAACGTATCGTTTAGGTACCATCTGTAGCCAGAGGCTTTAATGGTACTTGCCAGTTCTTCGGTTTGGTAACTGATCTCAGGTTTCTGAGGCCTTTTGTCTTCATAAACGGTTATAGTATCCCAAGCCCGGCAGAAGGTCTTGTTTGTCACTTTTACAAAGTACTCACCGGCTGTGTCGATCGTAAGTGAATCTGTATGAAAATGGTTGTAATGAAGTAGTGGTCCATTAGCAGTGTCTAAATTGGGCTCTTCACCCATCCAGTGAACACAATGCATATTCTTTGGTGTTTCTAAGACTAATTTGAAGGTGTCTCCTAGACAATAGAAAGTGTCTTTCCCGAGCATATCATTCCTCCAACGTGGCCGAATTGTGAGTTCTTTTGTAATCGTGTCTGAACGGGAACCATTGGAAACAATGTGGCTTACTTGCCATGTACCCGTATCCGGAAATTGATAGGTGCAATGTTTTGTGTCAAAACTATCTCGATAACCTCCATTTGTAAACAACCACTTGAAAGTCGTTGCCTTTAGTGTATCACGACCTTCAAAAGTGTATTTATGCTCCCAACAGTCTTCAGTGTAAGCGAAGTCTATCGCCGGCGTGTAAAAAATGCTCTGATTGAAATTAGGAAGACCTTTTAATGCTTTACCGGAGTCAAGGACTAATCCATCTACCTGGTAGTCACAAGCCGTTCCAGGTAAATTCGGATTGTTAACCACATCCAAATTTGAATCTCCAATAATGGCTACATATATTCTTCTATTTAGAGCCAGTTGGATAGCTCCCATATTACTATTTCCATTCGGATCAATTTTTTTCTCGGAGGCCTTGATTTCTGAAACGGAAGGTGAGGAAAGATCGTATTGATAAAGTCGACCGTCAGCGGAGATATACCATTTTGATCCATCTGGAGAAAATTCAGCGCTCCATGGGTAGAAAGGTGTTGTCATAAAGTGCCATTTGAGATCGGCACTTTCAGAATTAAAAAGCAGAAGCTCTGACCTATGAGCAAACACAAGCAAAGAAGATAAATAATCTCCCCTTGGACTAAATTTCAAACAAATACCCGCAGTCTGATTTGGTCCACTTTCGACATGTCTAGCTCCAATCTTTGCAGTTACAGGACACTCAAGAATTCTATCATTTTTAACAAGAAAAAAGTAGAATGTTTGGCTTGTGTCGTCATGTGAGGAAATCCAGATGTCCCTGTTGTTTTGGTGATTGACTGCATTGAGCTGTTCGGTGCTATGGTCAAGCAGTATGCCTTCATACTTTAGTGATTTCTTTTGCTCGTCAATGGAATATGAATACAAGCTTCCAATTTTATTGTCCAAACCAACATGTGTCGAAACCAATAGATTAAGGTGGTTTCCATTTGGGTGCTTAACTATGAGGGCCCCTTGCGCTGAAGATTTGCCTCCTTTTAAAACAAAGGAAGTGTCTTCTTGGACAAAGAACACTTTTTCCGGTGTGGCATAGTATAGAAGTTTTCCTGTGGAATCTGAATACGTGGAGACTCCCTCAGGAGCCCATACTTTTTTTGAGGTATTAACTACTTCCGATTTGGTGAACTCAAGACCAACACTATCGCCAAACACCCAATGACGACCTTGCTGTGCCATTGAACTTAGCGAGGCAAATAAAAATACTAAAAGTGAATAACTTCTCATTTTAATTACAGACACATTACAGGCACCGACAGTTGCACTGAAATACTCTGGGCTTGTACACAAATGCATCAATGACACTCCAACAGAGTATCAAATCTATATTTTTGAATGCAACAATACCAACTTAACATGTATCAATATCGTAAACCAACACCTAAACAATAATCTTATGAAATCTAACTTACATTTTTTAGGGCTAACTGCACTGTTAGTTCTTTTTTCTTCTATCTCCCAGGCACAAGATACGGTCTGTGGGTATGACATTATTATGCAGGACCTTTGGGAGTCTGACAGCACCAATTATGACATCGAGCAAAAGGCATTTATTGAAAATCTTCAGAGGTGGAGGCGGAAGAATTCAGGGGTTAACTACTTGCCACCACCGTTGCTGCCCAGTCTTACAGGAGGGAACGGTTGTACAAAGGCAAACTACATAATTCCTGTTGTCATTCACGTTATTCATGATTCAAGCGATAATGTGGCTGGAATAGGTACTAACATTTCTCAAATTCAAATAGACAACCAACTGGAAATACTTAATCACGCGTTCAGTAATTACAACACTGCCTCAAGTCCGGCGGTGAATACTGGCATACAATTCTGTCTGGCAAAAAACAAGCCGGATGGTACGCCCTTTAATGGTATTACGCGAACACCATCGGGTGAGACAGACCATGTGATTCCGGCAAACGCTCAAGCGCTCAGGAAAATTATCGAATATGACCCTGAAAGATATCTGAATATTTATGTGGTTAAGAGCATTACGGACCCAAACCTTCCTGCAGGAGCATTACTGGCGGGTTATGGAAATGTTCCCTGGAAAAAGCAGAATGGGCAAGATGGTGTGGTGGTAGATCATCGTTTCTTCGGTGATTACAGTACTATTGGAAACCCTCTCTTTTCTGATTCCTATGGTATTACACTTGTTCACGAAGTGGGACACTATTTAGGTCTCTTTCATACTTTCGAAGGTGGTTGTGTCGGTCTTTCTTCAAGCAATTGTTCGGCAGAAGGGGATTTGTGTTGTGATGTTCCAGGAGTTAAGGAAATTGACCCTTCGTGCCCCGACCCTTCAATCAATACATGTTTGGACCTCTATAACAACAACCCAGCAGATCAAAAGCAAAACTACATGGATTATAGTCCTGAGAGTTGCTTGACTACATTTACGCCAGACCAGACGGACATTATGTTGAGCACACTTGACATTTATAGAAATGGATTAGGCACACCGCAGAATGTGAATTCGATGGATATGACATGCTGTATCAACTCTGCACGGTTCAATGGAGGGACCTTTCTTTGCATCAACGATAGCACCGAATTCACAGCCTATACATATTCTAATGTCACCTATGACTGGAATTTTTACTCAGATGGAGTGTTAGCTCATGACACATCGACAACCAATTCTACACTTTGGTTTAAACCTGATTCGGTTGGAACATATGACGTTGAGTTGATTATCAAGGAAAACGGAATTGTTCTGAATCAGAGGCGGACTAACGATTTGTTGAGCGTGGTTGATTGTGGGCAGAGTAGGAAGTCCTCGCGAGGGAACTGGTATTTTGGAGAATATGCTGGAATCAGGTTTTATGAAACTGGAGTTTTCAGAGACGAAGAACCGTTCAATGATTTTATAAAAAACGGTACGTCAAAACATCAAATAAAAACGGGAGAGGGGACTGTCAGCATGAGTAATGAGGATGGAGATTTGTTATTTTATGGTAGTGAAAGTCAGTTTAGTAATTACAATACCCCTTTTCAACTTTTTGATAAAAAATATGCTTCGATTTCAAGAGATACAATAATGAATCTTCCTTTATCAGCATCACAAGGGGCAATACCTCTTACTACCCAAGATAGTGACATATATGTCTTGGTCCATTTAGATTATTATCGTGATTCTTCGCTACAGGTGACCGAAAAACTGAGATATAGTAGAATTGATGTCTCAGACAACTCGGCTGGGAGCGAGGGAAAGGTCATTGAATCCAATCTCGAGGTTTTTGATAGTCTTGGGAACTCGTATGACAACCTTGGTGAAGGTCTCGCCGCCACCTACGCAACGGATACCAGTTTTTGGGTATTTGCTCATGATTTTTCGAGTAATCGAATTCAACAATTTTTGGCAACGGATGATACTATAGTCTTTCATTCAAGTACGAGTGCCAATTCCGTAACACAATCGCAGATTCGATTGTCCCCAAATGGAAGATTCCTTACGATTGACAGGCAGTTGTTTCGGTTTGACCCAAAATCGGGTAATCTCGACCACCTACACTCCATCTCGGGAGTAAATCGGGTGTATGGTGCGTGTTTTAGTCCTGATTCACGTATATTGTACAGAAATGAGGGAATAGGCGTTGGATTGCCTAGATATGAAATCACGCAATATGATCTCGGCAGTTCAGCCACAGACTTTTCTCGAAAAGTAGTTGGAGAGCATTATGGGGGACGAAGAAGTTTACAGTTGGGACCGGATAGTTTGATTTATATAGCGGCTAATAGACAAACTTCATTGCCTCGGATAAATAATCCTAATGCTCTGGATTATGGAAATAATGAGTGCGGATTATTGGATGATCAAATTGATCTTGGAAACAGCGGACAGTTATCACCTAAATCGAATGAGGGCCTTCCTAATTATATTGATGGAGTTCAACCAGATAGTTTAGAGATAGACTTTAACTATAAGCTGTCAAATTGTACAGAAGTCTCGTTTTGGGTAGAAAATGCTTTTGGGAATAGTTATAGTTGGACATTTGGTGATGGAAACACTTCCACTTCCAAAGACCCCGTTCACACCTATTCTACAACAGGGACTTATACCGTTACTCTCACGCAAGATGGCGTCTCATCCCAAAAGGATATTGAAGTTTTAATTCCTGCGAGTGACCTTGTAATTAGTGGAAACACAAAACATTGCGATACGAACCAGATATTCGAATATACAGTTATTGAAAGGCCTTGGTACAATTATACCTGGAGTATAACAAACAATAATAATATCTCAGCGGTCGGTAATCGTGCATTTGCTGTTTGGAAGGCGGATGGAGATATTTCTGTTGTGGTTGAAAACACCAGGACTGGTTGTAAAGATTCTTCTGATCTTTCTGTAACTCAGGGGCTAGCCATATTTAACAATTCAATTTCACCAAACTCTCAAGTGATTTGTGATAGCTCCTCGGCAAGTTTACTTGTGGGCTCTTTCCCTCTTGGAGGAAATGGGATATTCACCTACCAATGGTTTAAAAGTATTGATAATGGGAATTCCTATCAGGGTATACCAAATGCTGCTGGGCAGAGTTACCTGCCAACCGACATCACCATTACAACCAAACTTTATAGACGTGTGTCATCAGACGGTTGTCATACGAATAGCAATGAAGTTGAAATTCAAGAACTCGGGTCGCAAAACAAAATATACATAATCGATGAATTGTGTTATCCCGGTGGGACCATTAGTCTGGAAGGAGCAAAGCTGGTTAGTGGTGTTGGATATACTACGACCTATAGTTGGGAAAAATCAGAAGATGGAACAACATGGACTGTTTTAGTAGATAGCACGAAGGATCTGATTATTGACCAAACCGAGGATTCGGCTTTTTATCGTAGAAAAGCAACTTGGCGGCCCCATTGGGCGAGTAGTTATTGCACCACCTATTCAAATACTCAATTCTTTAGTCCGACAATAACCGTTGAAGAACAGCCAGAGGATATTGACGTTTGTGGCAATAGCAGCAGTTATTGGACCATAAATACGACTCTTAGTAACCCCAAGAACTATGCGATCACCTTCGTACTACAATACAAAGAGGTCGGTGGGACAACCTGGGTAGAATCTACAGGAAACCAAGGGTCTGTGACAGAGGTTTACGGATTCCCAAATTCTCCTGGAACTGACTCGGACTTGGATTCGATACGTTTTAAATTCAACACGCCTTGCGGTGCGTTCTTCTCTGATATTGCTGTAATAAGAGCAGTGGATGCAGCCCCCAATATTTCAAGCCATCCAAGTAATGCTGTTATCAACGCTGGGGAAGATGCAACATTCACAGCTGCAATAAGTAACGAGTTGGACTCCTCCTCTTGGCAAGTAAAAGAGTGGCATTCATCCGTCTGGGTGGACATCACCTCTCAATACTGGGACACCTTGCGATTTGATCAAACAAACATCTGTCAGGACAGTAATCAATACAGGCTAAAAGCTACAAACCTTTGTGGTACGACGTACTCAAATGCAGCCACCCTGACGGCTTCGGATTTATCTGATTTATGGATGAGAGATTCACACAAGGATACGGGAGCAACACCTA
>JAEPQQ010000002.1:116843-124138 GCA_017640445.1 Bacteroidia bacterium
TAGACTTGTTTCAAAGTCCAGACTTGTGGAATAGAAAGGGGGACACGACCGGTATGGTTAATCAAAATCCGGACTACGCTGAAAACGACCCAAACTATGTACGTGTGCGAGTATTTAACAAAGGCATTGACACGTCTCAAGAAGAAAGCATGTTCCTTTATTGGACATGGGCGGGAACTGGTGAGATTTGGGATTACTCATGGCTGGACCCAGAGGTTACGAATAATTGGTTTGTAAATGACGATAGTAGTGAAAGTTATCCAATGGGGGGTACTATCAATGATGCCGCGATTGTCATCCCACCTCTGGCCCCTGGCGATTCAATTATCCTTAACCATGCCTGGTATCCACCAAATCCTGATTGGTACTATCAGGAAAAAGGTGGTCAGAAGGTATACAGCGACCGTATTAACGTTTGCTTGCTAGCCCGAATAGAGAAATGTGACGACTACCCGCACAAAATGGAAATCGATGAAGTTTTTAACAAACATGTCTCGGAGAACGTCAAGAACAATAACAACATTGTTACCCGTAATACTTGGGTGGTAGATGTAGACAAGGAAAACACACCGAGGAAATCGCCGTTCACGAGGTTTGGCAATTACTTACCTACCAATGAGGTTGTTGATTTCGGTTTTGACATAAAGGATAGCACAGTTCGCGAAGAATACGAGGTGAAGCTCTATTTTGATGATGACATATGGAACGCTTGGACTTTCAGTGGGTCAGATGGAACAGGTTTTCAGACGATACCTGGTCAAAATGCTGTAACTGTAACTTCGGATATTGTTCGGATGAACGGTTTTGAACTGGACGGTTTTGAAATGGGCTTTATTCAGGTAGAATTTGATCCAATTGATACTAATAATCTTACAGAGGGAGAATTTAATATCGTATTGGCTCAATATCGCTTAGACAGTCTCAACCCTGAAGGTGGAGTAATTCTCACCTTGAATGTGGACACTTCTTCACAGACCGCACCACCACCTCCACCGTTTATGGAAGAGGAGAGTAATCTTGAAGAAGACAAACCACTCGTGGAGTGGAGCACACAGCCCAACCCAGCAGAGACGGGTGTTGAGGTAATCTTTAACCTTAAGACCAGACGGTTTATTGAGATTGAAGTGTATGATGCACTTGGACGAAAGTTAACGAGCAAGGAACGTTCCAGGTACAGAAAAGGAACCAATAAGGTCGCTTTTGATGTACATGATTGGCCAACGGGAGTGTATTTTGTTCACTTTAAGTATGATATGTATTATGATGCGAAGCGGTTGATTATTCAACGAGATCAATAGCAAATGATAACATAATAAAAAAGGCGACACTCCTATGAGCGTCGCCTTTTTGTTTTTAGGTTGCTTGTGGATTCACCTTTTTGTGAGAACCCAAAACAAACCGATTGTACCTAAATTGTGCATTCCTAAATGCAAAAGCAATCCTACTATTTCTTTCGATTAGGATTCATTTGCCCTCCTCGATTGCCTTGGTTTTTGTCGTACTGTTTGTTGGTGCCTCTGCTACCCTTGTTTGGGTTTGATTGGTTTGAACGGTTTTGATCAGGTGTTATTTTTTTAGTCATAGTTGAAATAATTTTCATAATTCAGATCAAGAACTATGCCTGTAGACATTCCATGTCAAATTGACAATTTAAGCCCAATAAACATCAGTCTTTCAAGCTCTGGCAACCGTTACAAGGGCTAGTGCTAAAGCATCAAATATGCCCACGTTGTGATGTTCGGGCTGCCATCGCTTTCTGACTGGGAAGGCATATGGGATCAGTTCTGGGTATATCGAAATAAAAGACTGAGCATACTGATACTTGGAACCAAAAAGCTCTTGAATGTCGCCTCGACGATGACAAATCAGATCTATACCCGAACGAGAGACGATCGTATCGATTTGCTTGAGTAGCGATCGTATTCGGTCACTCATAGTATCACTTTTGAGATTAAAGCAACGCGTGACCACTATATCTGGATTATATCTTGTTATTAGTGTTTTGAACGTATTTAGAATTCGGTCATTTGAAAGAGGTTGGCAGTATTTTAAACCAAAATCTAGGAGTTCACCATTTGCGGTTATAAGCACAAATCCAAAACCACGTTGATTAGGATAGACCGCTAGAATGTTTGACTCAGGCTTCATACTCGTAGGAAATTTGGTTTACCAGGAGTCGGTTCATGATTTTTTCCAAGGAGGCAAGCCGATAACCAGATTTGGCGTTGGAATGGCCCTGAAGCTCTTCTTTGAGTAAGGTCGCGTTATCGATTAGGGTGTCAGACATGAAAGTGAAGGAATCCTTAAACAGGATGTTCAAAGGCTGATCAAATAGAATTGAATATCCCAAAATCGTTGCAACGGTGGGAGAACTTGCCCCTGACTCTTGTCGTGATAGGTTTCCTGGGTCAATACCAATGAGTTTGGCTACATCCTTAAGTTGAAGGTGGTTCTTTTTCCGAATAGTCGGTAGCTGATTATGAATAATGTTCATAGTAATTAAGTATGGCAATGGGGTTAACGACTAATAATGTCATTGCCTCAGCTAGCCTACGACGAGCAGATAAACAAAAGGTAGAATATGAAAATTGTAAGAACCACAATTTTTTTCGTGGTTGTGAGAAACTGTAGTAATAAATCAAGTGGATAAGGTTGTGAATAGTTTTGATTAGTGGGAATATCTTCGTTTTAATTGTCTAAATCTCTTTGAATCTGAGAGTCGTTTGATTGCTTGTGAAGAATCTTCACTGTATTTAATATCACTACTTAGTTTAATAGTGTGAACTTTCTTCACTGGTTTTTTGGAACGAGGTTCACTGGTTTGGGCTTGTTTAACAACAAGCCCTGAGCCTATTTCAAAAAACAAGCGAGCCTGCCCCTTACGCGAAGCCCTAGAACTAAGCTTTCTACCGTCTTGCGAGCGAGCAACGATTAACTCTAGTTTTACCAGATCATCAATTGCGTCAGATACCGCTTTATTAGAAAGACCGGTGCACATACAGAAAAGCTTTTGAGCTATCCAAGCTTGTTTTACTCGCTTTTCTGGACTTGACTTGTCTTGTTGACCAATGGTTCTTCTAATGACAAGCAAAAGCACCTTCAACTGCGAGAGTGAAAGTGTTTTGAGATAATGGTCGAACAAGAGGTTGGACACCTGAGTGGTGCATGGATGATATTGCATATTCCAACTTACCGTAAACTGCTTGTCGTCGGTAGAGCCAACAAATTGAACCATTGGATAAAACATTTGCTTGATTCTACCTGGTGTTGGTCTAGTTGTTTTAAGTTGGGTTTATGAGATTCACGATTCCGACAACTTTGAGCCTGAAGGACAACCAAACTCTCCGAGAGCTTTACAAGTTGGAGTATGACAAGGAGATCAGTCCAAGTAAGGCCGATCAGGAGGCCTATAGACTTATGAACTTTTTGGCGGTATTGGTTGAATCGACAACAGCACCCG
The DNA here is from genome assembly GCA_017640445.1 of Bacteroidia bacterium. GTDB lineage: Bacteria > Bacteroidota > Bacteroidia > NS11-12g > UBA9320 > UBA987. Next base: position 120,304 of record JAEPQQ010000002.1, read on the forward strand.
ATCAGTCCTTGAATTAGGGGAAGCAAGCAACATGTGTTACACTAAAACAGGTCATCAAAATAAGATATCAATTAAGACCCGAAAAGGGCAAGAAAACCGTTTTGATGACCTTCTTAATTGGTGTTTTTCTTGTCCTTTTTATGTATCACTATGATGAATTCAGAGCTAAAGTATTATCTCTATGCTCGAAAATCTAGTGATTCGGAAGATAGACAGATGGCTTCGATCGAAGACCAGATTAAGGAGGCTGAAAAACTTGCACAAGAGTTAGGTCTCTATATTGTTGAGGTAATTGAAGAAAAGGGGTCAGCCAAGGCACCCGGTCGTAAGTTGTTTAATCAGATGCTCCAGGGCATTGAGGAGGGTAAGGCAAACGGCATCCTGTGTTGGAAACTCAATCGCTTGGCCCGAAACCCGGTTGATGGCGGAAGGATTTCGTGGATGCTCCAACAAAACTTAATTAAACACATTCAGTGTTATGGACGAGACTACAAACCATCAGATAATGTCCTGATGATGCAGGTGGAATTTGGGATGGCTAATCAATATGTCAAAGACTTGAGTGTTGATGTAAAGCGTGGAACACGAAACAAAGCCCAACGGGGTTGGTATCCGGCCAGTTGTTTGCCTCTTGGTTATAAGCATAACAAAAGTTCGGAAGGGCAGGTGCTTCATGATGAAATCATACCGGATGAACAGACCTTTCCCATTGTTCAGAAACTTTGGAGCCTTATGCTTACAGGCAATTACTCGGTTGCTGACATACAACGGGAGGGAACACAACTCGGTTTGTTAGGTTCAACTAAAGGCGGACATGCCTATAACACCTATCTGCGCATGTTCAGCAATCGATTTTACTGTGGAGAGTTTCTTTGGAAAGACAACAACGGGAATAGAACGATATATCAGGGCAAACACAAACCAATGGTTAGCAAATTAGAATACGAAAGGGTTCAGGAAATCCTTAGCCTTAGGTCTAATAATGGTCGATCGCGCAACTATGATTATATCTTCAAGGGGCTTCTGAGTTGTGGGGAGTGTTCAGCTGCTATAACCGCAGAGCGAAAGCGACACATTCGATGTAGAGGTTGTAAAAAGAAGTTTTCATGTCTACACGCCAATACTTGCCCCAGATGTAATCGACAGATCAAGACCCAAGATCACAAACGAATTGTAGATATTCTATACTATCGGTGCACCAAGAAAAAAGGGAAGTGCTCTCAAAAATACGTGACCGAAAGTAAACTGAAGGAGCTCTATTGTAAGGCAATAAATGACATGGAGCTGTCAGAGAAGATTTACCTGTTCCTTGTTGATCAGCTCAAAGAACTTGAACATGACTCAAGTAATCAACAAAAGAAGCTGCATGACCTTCATTACGGGCAAAAAGTAGAACTTGAAAAGAGGTTAAAACGTCTGGCGTTGATGCGTGCCGATGACGAGATATCTAAAGATGAGTTTAATTCCATCAAGGCTGAAACCCAAATGCAAATCCAGGCAACTGAAGTTGAGATCAGAAAACTTAATTATCAAGAGATCAACTGGCCTGAAATTGCTAAAGGTTATCTGGATGTTGCCAAAAACGCCCGGATAATTATCCAGAAAGGTGACAAGCACGAGGTCAAGAGACTTGTGTCCCATTTAGGCTCGAACCATGTACTTAAAGACCAGAAACTCTTATTTTTAAAGGCTAAACCGGTAATGGCTATCGAAAAAGCCAAGCGAGAATATTCAAAGGAGACTAGTCGGCTCGAACCTGAAAATTACCTTATTTCTCAACGTGATTTTACTGGCTTTAGCTCTTGATTGCAGTTTGGTGCCCCAGACGGCAAGCTGTTCGAACCTAAAAACCCCGATAAACTATCCGACGAAACACCAGATTTCGGCATTAAGGAAACAACAATGTTAAAGACGGTAAGCAAACGACTTGCTGTTTTTTGAATGACAAATGACTGTTCCTTGCTGGCTAGGATGAGGCAGGTAATACTAGGTCAATGCATCAACCTAATTGTTCAGATCGACATTCAAAAAACAAGGAAGTGTGTCGCTTTGCTCAGGCTAATTGGAGAAGGCGCACAGATATCTTTGGCATAAAACTGGCTGACCGACTGTTTCACTTTTACATTCTGGGGAAGACTGGGACAGGGAAGACCACAATGTTGTATAACAAAATACGACACGATGTTTTAAAGAAGAATGGACTTTGTTTAATTGACATTCATGGAGATCTGGTTCAGGAAGTAATCAAATCGATCCCCAAACACCGAAAGAAGGACTTGATTTATTTGGATGCAACGGACACCCAATTGGAATTGGGATATAACCCACTAAAACGTGTGAGCTATGAAAAAAGAGCCTTAGTTGCCTCAAGTATACTTGAGGTGTTTCAACGACTTTGGGGGAACCAGGCGTGGGGGGTAAAGATGGCTCACATTCTAAGAAACATCCTGTTGACTTTACTGGATCAAGATAAGGCCAGTTTTACGGACATAATTCGATTACTTAATGACCCTGAATTTAGAAATCAATGTTTGATCAAAATACAAAGTACAGATGTCCGGGTCTTTTGGCAAAAGGAGTTTGACGGTTATAGTAAAAATGATCTTTTGCCAATCTATAACAAAATAGGGGCAATCTTGTCGTATCCTCAGGTAAAACGAATTTTAGTAACCAACAAAAAGCAAATCTCTCTTTCCAGCGCAATGGATAATAAAAAGATACTACTTGTTAATATATCCAAGGGAGCGTTAGGAACCGAGGCCTCATACATCATTGGATCGTTGCTCTTGACCAGTATTGCATCAGCCTCATTCAACCGAATTAATACGAAGGAGGAAAACCGAATACCATTCTTTTTGTATTTGGATGAATTTCAGCATTACACCAATTTGTCATTGGTGGAAATGTTAAGTGAACTCAGAAAGTTTAAAGTGGGCCTGGTAATGGCCAACCAGTACCTGGGGCAACTTGACCCAAGGATAAAGGACGCACTTTTGGGGAATGTCGGCACAGTTGTTTCGTTTAGATTGTCACTTTCCGATGCACGGATTCTTGAAAAGGAGTTTTATCCTATTTTCAAAGCAATTGACTTTGTGGATTTACCGAATTACCACATCTATCTGAGAATGATGATTGACGGTAAACCATCAAAAGCATTTTCGGCAGTCTCACTTAAACCCTTAAAGTTTTAGTCAAGCTCAGGATAATACAACTTATTGATTCTACCTTATGGCTGAACTTGAATGTAAACTGCTACAGACGTTAGGTCATCTATTCGCTCTAAGTTCAACATTTGCCATGTCTAAATCAACTAACCCTTCTTTTATTTCTTACTATGGAGGAAAGCTATCCATGCTCAAGGAAATCATTCCTCGAATACCAGAGCATAAACTTTACACCGAAGTCTTCTTTGGCTCTGGTGCTGTTTTCTTTGCCAAAAAACCATCAGCTCAGGAAGTTATTAATGACAAGGACCATAGGATCATAAACTTTTTTGAGCAGATAAAAACCAATTTTATCGCCTTGAAAGAAAAGGTTGATGCTACCTTGTTTTCCAGAGCATCGTATAAAGTCGCTCAGGTTATGTGGCAAATGCCGGAGTTGTTCTCGCCACTCCAACGTGCATGGAGCTTCTTTATCGGATGCAACATGGGCTTTGCCGGTAACATTGCCGGAGGTTGGGGTTACGACAAGTATGGTAAACGTGCCTCAACCTTTTTAAACAAAAAACTAAAGTTTGACCCATCTATTGTTGAACGACTCAATCCCGTGACCATTGAATGCAATGACGCGGTTAAAGTGATTCAGACCTATGATTCACCTGAGGCCTTTCACT
>JAEPQQ010000030.1:0-9580 GCA_017640445.1 Bacteroidia bacterium
GCGTTCTCTGAACCATCTCGGTTAATCGAGTTATGTTGTCTAATTTCAAACTTCTTAGCACCTCCCTGGTTCAGATTTTCTTCTTCACCTAGTTCCAGTACCAGACACTGAGTCCATTTCGATTCGTCAGGAGTAAGAACAAAGTCAATACTGCTTAGGTTATCGAGGTTTGCCCAGTGTGCGTTTGGCCGGGTACCGTTATACGCGATACCTTGTACCAATGTGTACGCTCTTTCTGGTTGAGGTGTTGCCGTAGACTCGATGTTACGCGACGCTAATCGGTATGGTCCGATACGACCATCCCAAATCTTCTCGTAAATCTCAAACTGGTCGAGTGAACGGTTATCCTCACCACGCTGATCGTGCACTGAGTAATCAGGAGATTCAGCAGTTTGGCCTACACGACCTGAACGAATCCAGTTGTACCATGCTCCGTTATCAATATCAGGTACTCCAGAAAGCCATTGCTTACTGTTATCTTCCCAGGTTACATCCCAAGAGATAAGACCATTGCTTTCGTCAACGTTCTGGTTCCCTGGTCCAACAACCTGAGATATCGTTACTGACATACCCCAGTCTCTCAACTCATTTTCTGTGCTCGCCTTTGTAATAAGCTGCTCATTGGTATAGTCAATATTGTAATCGGAGTAAATTGTGTCGTTGGTTAAGGTATTTACCAAGATCCAACCAGTCGTAGAATCCACAACGCCGCTCAAACGTCCAATAGGAGTTGTTTGCGTTAAGTCTTCCAGAAGTGTCAATTCAAAATTACCCTGAGGTACTTTTAAAGGATCAACGATCTTAATATTTACTGGTCCTTTTCCAATCTCGTACTCTGGATTGTCCATGAAACCATTAGCGAGGATTGTTTCAATACTTTCTTCGGTTAGCTCAAGGTCGATTCCACCATTACCTCGTCCTTCCATACGGATAAGTTTTGGTCCGTCGCCATAACCACCGTTCAACTTCACACCACCCATTTCAGGCGCAGTTTGATGAGGGATAGCACTAAACTCCTGAATCTTTCTACCTGCAAGGTATTCCAGATCACGGTGCCCTGGTAACGCTGCATACGATACTACCATGTAGTAGTATGGTTTGTGGTTTACCAGTGTTTTATTACTACCGGTAGCAAATTCATCTTCGGTAATAGAAACCGAGTGTACCAGACCATCGTTTGGACCATCGATCTTAAGCTTTGGTAACGGTTGCCCCAGTACTTCATCAAACGGCTGGTTCACCAATCGGCTGATACTGTCTTGCAGGTCACAGCTAAATACTTCACGTGCCTTATCAATGTCTTCCAAATCACCTGTACCTACAGAAGCATTCTTCAGTTGGTATATGCGGTAGCCCTGGAATCGGTAGGTAACGATTTCCCCATCACTCTTAGTAGATTCCTCGTACGCTTCGATACGTCGTGTATCGTTGAACATAAATACAAGTTCGTTGCTCAACTCACGTACTTCAGTTGGAGGTGCGTCTGGTCCGTCAAGGATGTCGAAACAGTTATCGAACAATTCCTGTGCTTTACGGCTACTTGCCTTTAACAGGTCAAGAGATCCTGTTGCTCCGCCTGAACTTGCTTTTGCCCAAACAACACCTACTGTAATCTTGTTTACAGCACCTTGTTTTAGGGTAAATGGTCCGGATGTCTGCAAAAATCTTCTATCCGCTGGTGTGTTTGTAGCGGTTGCCTCTGTCCAGTCTCTTTCGTTTTCAGGATCGGTGGTACCCGGGAAGATGTAGTCGGTACAGTTACTACCTGTTCTACCATTCGCTTCGTCTCTCGTCAAACAGTCACCATTCTTCCAAAGACCTCTCAGGTAATTGTAGTAGTGAATTGGAGTTTGCGGGTTACCGAAGTTGGTAAAGTCGTTATCGTAATAAACGAACTTACTCATCCCAAGCTCGATCAATGTATCCTGGCCATCTGCTCCAACCGTATCCTTCTTAGGTCCTTCAAAGAAATCGACCCCGATAGAAGGCGGGTTCAATCCGTAACCAAGGATACCTTCGTCGTTATCATCACCGTTATAACAGAAACCAAGACTTAACCCAACGTCACAACCTACGTAGTCGTCTGAGTAGTTACCCAAATCCGGGTCAACCCATTGGCCAAAGTAGGTATTGCTCAAATTGGAACCACGGTTAATGATACGCGTGGTATAGAACGTCATGTTGTTGATCTCGTCGTTTGTAGCGTAAGCAAATGCTGTTGTTTGAAGCTCAAGTCCTTGTGCCTGACCTTGAGTTTCTGAGTGGATGTTACCACGGTCGTTGTAAACGAACCACAACATTTGGTCTGGCTGATCAGAAGGCGTGTTTTTATCACGCGCCACAACGGTTCCCCGGCATTCTGTTTGCAGAACCGGATAATCTCCGTTAAACGGCTCGTAGATACCGTTACTATCTTCATCAAAGAAAGGCGCCAGAAGGTCAGGTTCGTTTCCTCCTCTTCCATTTCCAGGCCAGTTTTTGATGCCTTCAGAAAGAGAAGCAAGTGTTCCATCTTCCCAAGCCTCTCTGTGCTTTTCTATGTCTTCACGAGACACCTTGTAGATCTCATCATATGCTTCACATCGCTCACTACCGGTTGTACCTGTTACCTTGTCCAACGGACCAGGCCAAAAGTCTGAACCACCTTGACGATACGTCATCGCCGCAAGCTTCAACACACCTTCGTCTTCACCACCAATCCAAATTGCACCGGCAAAAAGTGAGTTCTTACGTACTGCATTCAAATCCTGTAGCTTAGGAATCTCGTAACGTGCGTTACTCAAATCCCACCACATATCACCACCATTCAGAATTCGTGTCCGAACGTTGTTAATATCCAAATCAGCCTGAGCCGAAGCTGGTTCACAATCAGAAGCAAACTTCATCAACTTGTTCTTAAGCTGAGTTTGCTCTGCTTTACTTTTATCTGAGCTTGTCCCCCCCAGGGTTACATTTTCCTTTGCGAAGGCACCCGCTGAAGTGAGAAGTGCCAATGCAACAAAACCTATCTTTCTTATATTTCTCATATCTGTACTCTTGTTCAATTTCAATTAGAAGTTCATTCTAAATCCTAGACGTGCAAGTCGTGGAATTGCAAAGTTTGCAGGGTTGTTCATCTTGATGTTATACAAGTCCATGAACGACTGCTGATTGATCTGTTCTTCAATGTACTGTTGTCCTTGTGGAGAGTTTAGGTATCCGTCGTCGTTAGGAAGACCTGTGTACCCATATACACTTTCAACAATTCGGTTGTTCAACAGGTTTTGTACCCAAAGGAATACGGTATACTGCTTGCTTCCTGGTCGGAACTGCTTTTGGTTTTTCTTCTTCACAACAAATGTCTTTGATGCGTTCATATCCACTTTAAACTGCCATGGAAGTCGGCTACCGAATGGGTTACCATCAAGGAACGATCGTTGTACCCGTCCCAGATCAGACTGAGCTGAAGAGATTGCAATACCTTGTTTTGAGTAAGGTGCTCCTGATTTACCAGAAATAATAAAGTTGGCGCCAAAGTCCTGGAATATTTTCTTTCCAAACCAAACCGGGCCTGTGTAATCATTTTTACCTCTGAATCGGTAATCAAGGATACCAACAATCTTGTGTCGAACATCAACGTCCAAAGGATATAGCGAACGTAGGTTCGGCTGGTTGGCAGCAATCAATGCGCTTTGCGAATTGATGTTACTTCCAGTTCCATCAGCAAATAGTAATGCGTAGTTAGCCGACAATGAAACACGTCCTTCTCCTCTAAGTTCATACTCAGCACGGAACGACTTCGTAGTTGAGAAGTCAATGTTTGAGTAGGTGTTATACGTAACCGGGTAAGCCTGATACAAACGTACCAAACCAAAGTCGTTACGCGTCTCAGCATACTGAGCGATCAAGCTTATAGCTGAGTTATCAGATAATTTCTGCTTGAAACCCATTTCGTAGTTGGTACGAACACGTGGTCTCATGTTTGAGTTCGCAATTGTTCTTGACTGAGAAGCTTCAAGGAAGTAGTACTGATTGATTGGAGTAAAGGTAGCACCGTTTGTTGGGCGCTGAGCCATTACATCATAGTTCGCAAAGAACTGAGCCTCGGAGTTGATAGGGAACGAGAACCAAACACGTGGCAATACATTCACCTGAGGATCGTAGTCTCTGAACGACTCACGTACGATTTCCTGATTTTGACCGTCAACCAACATAGGTTGAACCTGGCCACCTGTTTCATTTGCAATAAGGTCAGGAGTCGAAATCTGGATTCCGTCTGCATCGTACCACGTATTGTCTTTTCTATAACCTAGAATCTCTGATGGAGCCTCTGAGTTGTTAACGTACACTGCGTAGTCATCACCAATGCTTGTTGGGTGAGTAATATCTCTTCCCTGTAGTGAAGAAACCTCGCCAGCTGTTTGAACCGGGTAAAGTGAATAAGGATCATCCAACACGAACTGGTTTGCATCATATCGCTCGATACGAACTCCTAAACGGAAGATCAAATCCTTAAAGGCAAATTTGTCTTGCAACCACGCTGCACTATAAATAGGTGCAAACGATCCTACTCTTCTGTTTTCTGTATCGTACAAAAATTCAGCAAGACTAGGACGAACACGGTCACGATTTCCTAGGTGGTCGTAACCATAGTAAGAAACGTAGCTGTTACCATTGTTCCAAAGGTCATCTGCACTGAACATGTCAAGTGACAAATCATCCGGAGACAATGAGTTCACGTCGATAAACGAAGACTCAGTAATTGGGTTTCCGTAAACGTCGGTTCTTCCCTCAGCGATTAACTTATTACGCAGGTTACGATCAAAAGTCTTCTGAGCATCCGTATCGATAAATGTGTTATAAGTAACTGTATCGAGGAACACACCGTTCTCATCGTATTTGTGAATACCTCCAACGGTGTATTCACCTGTTTCGAAGTTATCAAGCTCCAAAACATGTGAGTTCGCCAATTGTGGCATCAACGTCCAAAGACCGTTGGCATTTAGTGAGTAACCACTGTAAAGGTTTTGCTCATACGTCATACCAAACTGAAGGTCGTGTTTGTTTTTAAGATTCAAACTCGCTTCTCCCATTGCATAAGCGCTAAAACGTTCTGCCTGGCTTTTAGAGAAACCAGAAGCATTTGTTCCAGGGTTAAGGAAAAGTGAGTAGGTGTTCTGAATAGAGAATCCGTTGATTACTCCAAGCCCTTCGAATACTTGTCCATCGGCAAAAACTCGTTGGCCAAGTGCATCAGCATTGTCGAAGAAGTTTGTTGTATATCTTGCTCTTTCAGGGTTCAGGTCAGAAGCCTTATAAGTCAACAATGTATCGGTATACCCGCCTAACTCGAAGAATCCACGTCGAGTAACGGTATCTCCGTTTTGGTCGATGAATTTCTTTTCGTTTGTGTTGAATCGGTAGAATGGAGTTCTGTAGTGGTTGAACGCGCCTACATATCCATAATCGAAAATGTTATCACCATGTGTGGCGTGTTTCGTGCTGGAAATAGACGTTTGATAATCAACCCGTACAGTATAGAATGCATCTGAAATCAGTGACTTAGACTCATTCTCCTTGTCATCAGGGCTTGTGCTTCTCAAACGCTGCGTAAACTTCAGGTAGGTACGGTACGTTTGGTTAATGCTCTCTGCGTTGTTCTTGTAGTTCAACAAGTATTGCGCACGGCTATATGAGTTTGAATTTTGATAGTTTCCACTACCAAAAAGAGTAATTGTAGAATTCTTATTTGGCTGGTACTCCAGTTTTGCCTGAAGCGATCCTCTCATAAAGTCAACGTTTCTTCGTGCTTTCTCCAGAACCAGGTCATCTTCAGTAAGGAATGATGAAGCCGGAACGAAACCACTACCTTGAGGGTTTGGAGCCAATGGATTCTGCTCTAGTTCGGCTAACACATCGTCCTTCACTACATATACACCACCGTATAATGGCGATGGGTCTTTCGAGTAGTTCAAATCTCCTGAAAGTTGGAATCCAAGGGCAACGTATTCTTTGTCTCCACCTCCACGGTTCTTAACCCAAAGCGGCCCGGACATGAAACCTTGTGCATAGTTATAGTGATATGGGTCAAACAAAGAAGAACTGATTACCTCAAACGACTTCCGGAAATACCGAGAAGGTCCTTTTGTGGTATAGTTAATCGCTCCACCTGTAAAGTCACCGTATTGAGCTGGCACACCTGACTGGATAATATCAACCTGGCTTTGAGCACCTTGAGGAAGCGCCGCGCTTCCGATAACTGGTACACCATCAATAAATACCCGGGTAGCATCTGTACGTTGACCCAAGAAACTTACTCCACCGCTAGCTGTAGTGTTAGCCGCTGAAGAAGTTGCTGCAAGTCCACCTGCAGAACGAACCGCCATCTTAACAAGATCCTTGTCGCTAAACGACTTCTGGTTCTTGTCAGGTTCGATGATGTTGGTTTTATATCGTGTAACGGTTACAACCTTCAACTTCTCACCTCCTGCTGCCGGAGCTAACTCCACATTCAGGTAAGAGATGTTGTTTCCTGTAACGACAACACCACCAATTTGTCTGGTGTTATATCCTACATAGGTTACTTCTACTACATACTCACCTGGCTCAAGCGGCTTGATGGTATAATTACCAAGTTCATCGGAAAGGCCTCCCCCTTTACCGATACCTTCTTTTTTTACAACGATTTCTGCGTAATCTAGTGGTTTCTTGGTGCTTTTGTCGATAACCTTTCCACGGATCTCACCAAAATTGGCTTGACCAAAGGCTACAACACTCGCAAATACCAGGACAACCGTCAGGTAGAGTTTTTTACTCATATTGAAACTTTTATTCTTTTTATACAATTACTATAACCTGCGAAAGCTACTTAACTTTCAATTAATGTGCAAAAAAAACAATTTATCCGACAAATTGCGTGTTTCGTCGGTTTGCGTTTTTGCCTTTATTCATTATATGTCTCCATGCCAACAATTTCTTGACTAGCACTTCGGATATCTTTCTATACGACTCCTGTGTCCACCCGCCCACATGAGGCGTTAAGACCACGTTGTTCATCTCATTCAGTGTATTCAATTCTTCTATTTGAATTTGACTCAAAGATGTCAGTTTCTCGTTCTCCAAAACATCACTTGCGAAACCCGAGATCTTACCTTTCTTCAATCCATCGACTACGTCGGAAGTTTTCATAATACCTCCACGCGACAGATTGAGTAAAACAAAAGGTTTACGTACCGAATCAATAAAGTCGGTATTAATCCATGAACGGGTTTCATGGGTTAAGGGTACGTGAAACGAAATAACATCAGCCTCTTCCAACAGTCTGTTGAGGTCTACTTCCTGCACAACTCCATTACCAAATCCCTCCTTATACTTGTCGTACGCAAGAATTTCGCATCCAAAACCTTCAAGTTTTCGCGCAACAGCCGATCCCGTGTTTCCATAGCCAATGATCCCTACCGTTCGCGTTCCGATCTCGAAACCTCTATTACCCTCCCGATCCCAAATTCCAAGAGCAATCTCATTACTCCCTTTGTTTATGTTGTGTGCAAGGTTGAGCAACATACCGACTGTTTGTTCACCCACTGCATCGCAATTCGCTTCAGGGGTATTTACACAGGAAATTTTTAGTTTATCTGCAACTTCCAGGTCGATGTTATCCATACCTGATCCGGCACGCATGATGAGCTCAAGTTGTGGATTAGCCTCCAACATTTCACGATCCGCCTGAATCTTGCTCCGTACGATTAAAACATTAAAATCGCTCAGAACCTGTTTGACGTCGCTTGCCATTATATCAGGCCTGTAATCGTATTTCAGACCTTCTGTTTCCAGTGCATCAAGCAAAGCCGGATGGACATCGTCAACAATTAAGATATGGATAGAACTCTCCACCAATTTCAAAGGTATATTCTCTAAAGGGTTACAAAAATGCTGTTTTTACCACCGTCAGGTACAATTTGAGAAGCGGTTTTTCTTAAAAATTAAGTGTAGCGCCAAGATTAACCATTCGAGGTGCTCCAAAGTTCCCGGGATTCTCCATTCGCAAACGATACAACATAGCAAAGGTTTGTGCATCAATTTGGCTCTGAACCTGCTGTTGACCGTGCGGGGAATTCAGGTATCCATCGTCTGATGCAAGGCCCGTATACCCGTATACATTGTTTACATAAATTGTATTGAGCAAGTTGTTAACCAATAAATAAACCGACAAGGATCGTTTCTCATTCACTGGTATCTGTTTTTGCACACGAAGATCAACATTATGTGTCCATGGCATTCGGCTTCCAAATGGGTTCCCCTTGTTCTGTGATCGCTGTACAACACCGTTTGCCGCCTGGGCCGCAGAAATAGCTCGTTGTAACGAAGTATACGGTCGGCCGGAGATGCTCTGCAGCGTTGTACTGATGAACATATTCGCAAAAATTGCCTTACCAGCGATACGTGGCCCACGGTATTTTGTCACTCCCTTCATTTTAGAAACGGCGCCAAAGTTATAGATAGCTCCTCCTTTGATGGTATGACGATTATCGTATGCCATTGGGAAGAGGCTTCTTAGGTTTGGCTGACCACTTTGAATTAGGGTGGCCGCCGAGTTGGTATTGGAGCCTGTTCCATCGGCAAATTGTAAGGCATAGCTGGCATTCAAACTAATCCGTGGATTTTTGAACTCGTACTCCGCAACATACCGTTTGGTAGTTGAAAAATCGATGTTAGAATACGTTGTGTACGAATATGGGTACGCCTGTTCCATTCTGAACTGGTTGAATTCATTCGCCATATTTGCGTATGATGCCCATAGTTTTAGAGAAGCAAAACGTCCTATATTCTGCTTAAAACCAATGTTGTACTCAGTCTTTACCCGAGCCTTCAATTCCGGATTAGGCAGTACACCGGAGATGTTACTCTGCATAAAGTAATAGGTTGTATATGGCAGATACGTCTGACCCGCCGTTGGGTTTTGAGCAAGTTTGTCGTAACTCATAAAGAACAAACTACTGGTGTTTAACGGGAAAGAAATTGAGATTCTTGGAAGCACCATGTTTTGTGCACGGAAGCTTCTGAATGAATGCTTGGTCAACTCCTGGTTTTCAGGATCCAACAAATAGGGTTGGATACGTCCTGAATTCGATCGGTTAGCAAGTATGCTGGGATCGGAAAGTTCGATTCCGTTTGCATCATACCAGGTATGGCCATCGCGATAGCCCACTATTTCGTTCGGGTTGTCGGCATTGTCTACATACACAACATAGTCTTCCCCAATATTGGATGGGTGATCGACCGACTGACCATTCAACTGGCTGACGTCTCCGGCGTGCCTGGTTGGAAAAATGGAAAAAGGATCTTTTAACACCTGTTGGTTTGCATCGTATCGCTCGAACCGTAAACCCGCTCGGATAATTACAGACTTCATCACGAACTTGTCTTGAATCCAGGCAGCTGCTGTAATCGGTGCAAACGCATCAATGGGGCGGTCTTCTGTGTTGTTCAAAAACTCGTGTATACCTTTTTTACTCCGAACGCGCTCACCCAGATGATTGTACCCAGAGTAAGAAACGTATGGGTTTCCATTATTCAAGAGTTCATCGGCACTGAACATCGA
>JAEPQQ010000030.1:9592-26025 GCA_017640445.1 Bacteroidia bacterium
CAGGTCGAACACCTCCGGAGAAAGACTGTTAACGTCGATTCGGCTCGATTCGGTAATCGGGTTTCCATTTATATCCTGGTGCCCCATGTCCATAAGCTTCTGACGGAGGTTTCGATCGAATGTCTTTTGGTTTTCAACGTCAACAAATACAGGGTAGCTAATGGTATCGGTAAACCGACCAGTTGCATCCGTACTAAAAATAGGGTTGCTTCTGTCAACGTTCTGAATATGACTATTTGCAAGCAATGGCATTAATTGCCATAACTGGCCAGCATTCAAACTATAATACCCCGAAACATCTTGCTGAAACATGAGTCCAACTTCAAAGTCATGCTGGATTTTACGGTTGTTCCTGAAAGGATGTAGAGAGAACTCCGTATTAGCCGTGATATTAAACCGCTTCTGAAACGATTTGGAGTAGGTTCCATAAACAGCGCCCGGATTGGCATAAAGAGAGTAAAGCAACGGCATGTTATATCCATTCAGCAAACCACCTCTGGAAACCAGGTTTTGGATTGAACCGTCGGCCGAATTTTGATTATAAAAGAAGGAGGTGTAGTCGGCCAGACCTGGGTTCGATTTTCCAGGTATAAAATGGACCAACGAGTCGCGATAACCGGTTAACTCGGTATAGTGAGTTAGTACTCTTTCGTTTCCATGCTCGTCAATAAACGGAGTCTCACCATCTTCCACATAGTTGTACTGAGCTACCTGCACGGTCTCAAACTGACCAACGTGGCCATAATTGAAAAAGTTGTCTCCATGGCGGGCACTAGCTACCTCGGAGTTGGTTTGCTGGAAGTTCAAATCAATGGTGTACGAAAGTCGGCTGATTAAGCCCGTATCTTCCTGTATCTTTCTCCCATGGGCGTCGTAAAACGACTTCACTTTGTGTTTGATCTGAACCTGTGAATTAAAGAAACTGTACGTCTGACGTGGGTTTTCGTCGCTGTTCATCAACACGTTGTTGGCTTGTGACAATCTTCGGTTTAGATAGGAAAGGCTATTAATAAAGTCGATGGTTAGATTATCGGTTGGATTATAACTTAGTTTTAGACGGCCTTCGGCGTCGTGTCTATGTGCATTAGGTCGTGCTGTTTGGCTCTCCAAATCTTGCTCTCGTAAGAACGCAGATGCGGGCACGTAACCTCCTACCACTTCACTTGGAAGCAACGGGTTTCCATATATGTTTGCCAATGCCTCATCCGAGATAACCATGGGTGTGACGTTACTCGGAAGCGGATCTGCCTGATATTTATAGGTACCTAAGAGACTATACCCAAACACCGTTTTGCGAATTGGTCTTCCCCGGACTTCCAATTCACGAATTTTTAATGCCCGCTCGAGATACAAGACACCCAGATTGTGGTGATATCCGTTAAACGGGCTGGTGGTTTGGAGTTGGATAGACGTAACGGGCTTTACTCCAATTGGGCTGTATATATATTGTATACCTCCGCCGGTAAAGTTACCGTAACGAGCCGGCACACTTACATCGATGATCTCCGCTCCCGACAAACCGGTTAACACCAACGGATTTCGACCAATAGTAGCGTTGGCTCCTCCAAGATAGTACTGTGTACCTCCTGATCTGGTGGGTCCTACCTCAGGCCGGCCGTTTTGCATCCTGATATTAGGGTTCAGATCCACTATGGCCTTTATCTCCGGGTTGTATTTACCAATTTCCTTGACATCAACGGTTTTGGTATTTTCAGATGGAACACCTCGTCTAATTATATCCGCAGTACCGAGGGTATCTGACCCACCCTGGCCGGTGGTTCTCACTTTCAGTTTAAACCGGGTTAGAATGACACCTGGCGACAGGTTCACTTCTTCGTTGTACACAAAACCATTGGTATAAGCTACCTTAAAAACGTATTTACCTGGATATATGTCGGGTATCGAGAAATGCCCATCTTCATCAACAGCAGAAAAATAGACTGGTTCTCCTTCGCGAGACATTAATACATCTGCCCCAACCAACGGTTCTCCCGTTTCGGCATCAAACAGTGACCCTCGCATTTCGGCGGTTTGCGCAAAGGCTAAACCACTGATTAGCAAAAGAATAAAGGTTGTAGTAAAACGATTTTTCATAGGAATAACTTTTAGTGTTTTACCAAAGTTACCCTAGCAACGGGCCTTATCGAAGCCCATATTGACCGTCAATGGATATTGGTTTACCAACGGTAGATTTCTCAAAAGAGTGGAAATCTGACTTCTCGTTCTACCTCTCTAAAGAAAGTCCTGTATAAACATATCCTGAAAACCGAAGACAACTAGTACTCAAACAAGTCGCTTTTCCTGAGGCGAAGGCTACTTCCAAAAAAACGGTGGGCTGTTTCTTCGAACGAAGACGTATGATCGGAAACGTAAAAGACATCTACGCCATCTTTGCTGTTGTTGGCCTGGTTGACGTGTAGAGATTGGGCCACAAGTTCAGGTGCATCGAACAACTGAACGTCTCCGCCAAAGAACGCATTGATCTCGTTTTTAATAAGTGGATAATGTGTACACCCCAGAATCAGGGCATCCACTTCTGGCAGTTCAGACAAGTATTCGTGAATAGTGTGTTTGGCAATATCGTTACGTATAAAGCCTTCTTCAATCATTGGCGCCAACAGAGGTGTTGCCAATGTATGCACTTCAAGGTCTGGGCGCCTGGCTTTTAGGCGTTCTACGTAAACACCGGAGTCGATGGTGCGTTTTGTTCCAATAACCCCTACACGTTTGATGGTTCGGTGTTTTTGGATTGCATTGATCACCGGATCAATGACATTGGTGATTGAACTAAAGTTGGGAAGTGCCTCCATATCATCTAGAACAGAAGAGGCACTGTTACAGGCTACTACCAATTGGTCGCACCCATTGGAAAACAAAAAGGCCGAAATGGCCTTTATGTAACGTTTTATGTGATCAGCCGACTTCTCCCCGTAAGGCAGATGGGCTGTATCACCAAAATAAATTATTTGCTGGTTTGGGTGATGCTGCTTGATTGCCGAAGCCACGGTTAACCCACCGATTCCGGAATCAAAAACACCGATCGCCATCTTACAGCTTCTGGTTCTTGAGTCGTTCTTTTACAGCCTCCATCAAGTCGTGAGAGGGATCTCCGTAGATCATTCCACCACCTTCAGAGCTATCAAAAACATAGGTATACCCTTTTGACTTAGCCACTTCCTGCACCACCTTCTTGAGGTTGTCTACCAACGGCTTCATCAACTCAGCTTCTTTTGTGGTAAGGGCCTGTTGTCCTTCCTGTTGAGCAGTTTGGTAACGGGTTACCAGACCTTGATATTCTTTTTGACGAATCTCAAGGATGGTTTGGTCTGTAGTTGGGTTAGACTCCCAGAATTGTTGTTTGTCTGTTAACTCACTTTCAATAGCCGACAACATTTGCTGATATTCTTTGGATATTGATTCTAACTTTACCTTGATTGAGTCCAATTGGGGTAAATCTTCCATTAATTCACTTGAATTAATGTGTGCAATCTTTGCATTTTGAGCGCTCGTTGCAGCGGTTAAACCGAATACTGCTATAAGCGAAAGAATTAAACGTTTGATGTTCATTATAAGTTTTAACTAAGTTCTACTATTAATATGGTTAGTCTTCTGGTGGTAAATTCTGATCAGGTGGGTTTCCGTCGTCTTTAACCTCTTTTTCGTCTAACGGCGTTATACCCAGTTCTTCCAACACCTCTCCACTTTTATCGAAACGGGCATTGGAGAACAGCATTACCATATCGCCAGATTTATCAAAAATAAAATCTAAATCCTCGCGCTTGGCAATGGTTTGAATTGCATCAAAAACACGGTCCTGAATTGGTTTGATCAGTTGCTCACGTTTACGGAACAGCTCTCCTTCATAACCAAATTTGGTTTGCTGAAGCTTCTTGGCCTCTTTTTCCTTGGTAATGATCTCTTCCTGACGTTGTTTCTTCTGTTCGTTATTCAACAGTACTTCCTCGGCCTGATAGTTTTTATATAACTTATCGATCTCCTGATATTTAGCATCTACTTCTTTCTGCCATTTCTCAGACAACTGATCGAGTTGTTTTTGAGCAGATTTATAGTCGGGTAACTGAGCCAAAATATACTCGGTATCTACATAGGCAAATTTTTGCGCCTGGGCAGTAGTTGCTCCAAGTGAAAAAAGTACCATGCACACAAGCACTTTTATGGGGTTGTACGTTAAAAATTTTCTAATCATCGTCTTGTCTTTTTACAGTTAATTCAATTGTTATACCAAATTCGGCTAGTGCAGCGAAGTAGCTGTAAAGAGCCGCAAACATACGTAAAATTGGCGGGTACGTCAACGGAATTTGACCAGCGGAAGTGTATAGATTACTATTCATTTATTGTACGAGTACAACGTCTGTTGCCTCGATTACGTTACTTTGATTGAAACTTCGATCTTCAATATAGAGGTCGAAGGCAATGGTATCCGCATAAATCTCATTGGGGTCAACCCCAAAAGAGACTGAGATTGTTCCACTAATTTCCTTATTCTTCCCGGTTGGGGTTAGATTGGGTATACGTTGGTTAAAGTTGGCAGGAAGGCCGGATATACGATTCAATAACGGGGTATAAACTCCGTTGTTTTTTTCCCGAAAGTTGATCATCAGGTTGTTGGCTCCCCGGAAGGCACCACTGGTATCGGAATCAGACAAACCAAGATTGCCGTCTTTGTCTTCGTACGTAAAATGAATAAAAAGGAGGGAGTCCCTACCCGTGTCGTTTTTCACCAATTCGATCTCCTGAAGCTCAATGATTGGGGCGAAGTTTCCACTGGCTCCATCGTTACACGCCATAAAAAAAATCGACGCAACGATCAAAAGCACAAACAGCGTTGAATGCCTACTTTTGCCCAAGATGAATCTGCCGGTTTCGTATGAAGACATATTTGGTGTAAAAAAACATAATTTTAACGAAACTGCGCTTGAAATATTTCATTTCCAGGCTACACAGAATGCAGTTTATGCTGAATTCCTTGACCGAATTGACGTAAAGCCGACAGAAGTGCGGTCTGTGGATCAGATTCCCTACCTGCCCATTGATTTTTTTAAAACGCGTGTTGTAAAGTCTGGCTCATGGCAACACACAGTTGACCATCGGTTCGAAAGCAGTTCTACCACCGGCAAGAACACCAGCAAACACTATTATCATGACTTAGATTGGTACACCCGATCGTTTACCAACTGTTTTAAGCAGTTCTATGGTCCTCCGACTGACTGGTGCATCCTGGCCCTCTTACCAAACTACCTCGAACGGAACAACTCAGGACTGATTGAGATGGCGAACAGTCTAATTCAGCAATCTCAGAACCCCGACAGTGGTTTTTATCTTTATGAGCATGAAGCGCTCTTAAACCAAATCGAACACAACGAACAAAAAGGAATCAAGACACTGCTTTTGGGTGTTAGCTTTGCCCTCCTCGATTTTGCCGAACGTGTACGCCCTGGTTTTAAGCACCTTACGGTTATGGAGACGGGCGGCATGAAAGGCAGGCGAAAAGAAATAATTCGTCTGGAGCTGCACAGGCTTCTGCAAAAAGGTTTCGGCTCCATACCCATTCACTCTGAGTACGGTATGACCGAGCTTTTCTCTCAGGCCTACAGTATGGGCGATCAACTATTCTCCACACCCAACTGGATGGAGGTCCGAATCAAACAGCTCGACGATCCGTTTTCGGATGCGGCTCAAGGCAAAAACGGCTTAATCCATGTCATAGATCTGGCAAATATTCAAACTTGTTCGTTTATCGCAACCGCCGACATTGGTAGATTACATAAAGATGGTAGATTTGAAGTATTGGGTCGATTTGACCACAGTGAACAACGCGGATGCAATTTGCTACTCTCATAAACCGAATAATGGCTCGACGATTAACGGGTATACTTGTCCTGATATTCGTACAACTTACCTGTGACGCTCAGGAAATACCTGACCGAAATCCTGTATTTGCACGAGTGACAGTCGGACAAAAGATCTACTTTGCACCTGAGCACACCCTGTCTCCAAAAGATATAACAATGGATTTCAAGCCAAGTCATTCGATCAATGTTGGTGGCGGAGTGGACTTTGTTCTGAATCAACCAAAGCCGGATGCAGGATTATGGCAGTTACATGCAAGTTTCAATGTAGGCTCAGCTGCCATTAAGTACACAGGTTTGTTAGAAAGGGAGGTTCATGGTTTTGACCGTGACGTATCGTGGGAGAAAAAGACCTGGACTTCTTCCATCGAAGGTGTTTTTGGGGTATCGCGAACTCATTCACTCTCCAACGATTGGCGGTTGGTGTTTGGATTTGGGCTGAGCCTCCAGGACATCATAATCCGTGACCATCATTTAGCCCATACTGCCCTTGTTACAAGTCGTGGTGAGACCAGACATACTGATATTTTCACGCAAGAAAACAATGGCTTCTTTCCGGGTGAACGCCGTGACCAAAATCTGCGTCTCAACCCGGTTTACACATTGGGTTTTAGTCGCAACCTACAAAAACAAAGGCGTTTAAACTTTGAGTTTCGTTTGTGTAAATCAAATCAACCCATTGTTGCACCCTTGAATTTTTCTCTTGGAGAAACGGGTGAGTTGCGATATCGGAAATCATTTATCGGGCTCGACATTTCCTATATTTTTGGGCTTAACCGCGCCTTGTCGTTCAACATCTAACGAAACATCTTCATCGCCATCCTGATAATCCAGGTAAGTAATAATAAACTGGAACATCTCGTCGGTTGTTCGCATGCCTGCGCCTTCCCGGTCGTAACGTTCTGATACGGTTTGAGGTGGATCGAAGGGGTTGTTTTTATTCGCCGAAGTGTTATCGAAGCTAGCTTCAACCACTATGGTCGTTCCCGCTTCGAGTTTTAACATTTTAGGGAACGTATAAAAGTATTGCCATCGAAAATCCCATCGGTTTATTCTGATGATTGGTATGGTATCTTTATTTGAAGTAATGGCATAGGCAATAAGGCTGTCTCCCAACAAATGCATATGAGGATTAACCGTTAGCACCGAGATATCAGCAGTAAGCCGATATTGGGTTTTAAACGTCATTATCGTATCCGGAGGGATTACCAGTTGTGGTTGAATCGGACTGACACCATTGGTTCCTAGCATTAATTCCTTTGTTAGCCTGCTTGGTGGCGTCTTGCTAAAGAATATGTTATAGTGCGAGCGATCCCAGTGATCCTTCTGAACTGGAGCATAGTGCAAGTCGCGCGCAATCATTGCCGCCTTTCTGTTTACCTTGAAGCCTCCAACGCCTTCGGGATAAATGGTGCCGATTACACCGGGCAGATAGTTTACCGCGCTGTGATAGCGTTGCGGCATGCTTCCGTCGTCGTGGTGCACTCTCAGTGCTCTAAATTCGTTCTCGAACTCTTCCGGATGGATCTCAACATCTACCACTCGATTACCGTCCAACACATTATGTTTTTTATCGTAGTCGTAGTTCAACAAGTCGGCATTTAAATGATGTACCAATTGGTCTTTACCAGGCACAAACTCTATGGCACGAATGAACGTATCGTTAGGCAGTTCGAAGGGTGTCTTGATGACTAAAAACTTATCCCGATTATTTCCCTCAACCAAGAAGGAATCCAGGTATATAGTTACATCCGGATCGCCCAAGTTTGAAACCGAGCTGAAGTGTGGAATTTCAGGAAGTTTTGTACTATCGCCAAACCGGGCTCCCTGTTCGATCCATCGGAACAATGTTTCCTTCTCAACATCATTCAGCACATTCTCTCCAAGAAAGTGGCTGTAGGTTGGATCGGCTGGCCATGGGGGCATGATGTTTCTTTCTACCACCTTTTTGATGGTTTTCTTCTTTCGAAACACCTTGTCGTAGTCGGTCAACGCAAACGGTGCTACCCCGTCCGGTCTATGGCAGGTTATACAGTGGTTGATCAGAAGTGGCGCTATGTGATCGGCGTAAAATACGTTTTCGGGCACGGGGTCCACTTCCTCGTCAGAGACATTTAAGACTTTTTTCTTAACAAATCTGAATACAAGAAGGGTTGCCAGAAAAGACAATATCAATAGAAAGCCAATCTGTTTTTTGCTGATCTTGTTTGCCATACTCTACAAACTTAGAACTTCTTCAAATGGCAGCATAACACATTGCTATGAAGAAATGCCCACTCAACAGGGCTTTAGTCATTTTCGAGGACACATCCTACCGCTTCTGTTTCGGCAATCTCAACTTTGTCGCCACTTAAATAGGCTTCAATTGCGTTCTGAAGGTAATAACGACTAGGTTTCACTCTTTTTCTGGCAAGGTCTATTGCCCAATCGTCCATTAAGCCCCTATACAGAACTTGTTGATTGGAGTCGACCAAAAAGAACTCGGGTGTCACTTTTGCCTCGAAGGTGTTGGTCAGTTTGTAATCCTGGTCCATCAAAAGAGGGAGTTTGAATTGAAACGAATCAATAAAATGTGTGACCTCCTCTCTGGTGTAATTCTTCCCTGGCATTACTCCATAAAAATCTACGTTCTCGGCTTTGAAGTAATCATTTAGCTTAACCAATTCGGTTGAATAGGTTTGACACAAGGGACAATCAGGTGCCAGGAACATGAATACCTTTGCCCGGCCATCTTCCATCTGGATTGGTTTACCATCAAACGTATCAAACTCATCGGTTGAGTTAGAACACGATGCAAGAAGAACAAGCAGTATGACCCAGGCGCCAACTCGTATCATCCCTTATACTTATATACCTTTTTCAGTAATTGCTGGCAGCGCTTTTGTATCATTTTTGTATCGGCTCCAACCGCTAAAGGAATCTGGTAGTTTGTAAACTTGAGAGAGAACACGATGCCTCCTTTTTCGTTGTGCTCTTTCACCTTTACTCCGGTTTCAGGAGTGCAGCTAACTTCGAGTACAGGATTACCATTTGGTCCATTTTCTGAAACAATCATACTTGTTGTTTCCAATACCGGAACCTGAAAATGCAATGTGCGGTTGGTTTTGGTGGTAAGAATGTAGTGGAGTACATCGCTTGGACTGTTATAAAAAGAGGTACTACTCACGATTTCGTGATTGGCGTACGATTGAAAACCAAAGGTAAAACCCGGTTCGGAGTTCACCAGCAAAGCCGACAGCCTGGTAAGTGTTTTTCCAGCCCCTTTATAATCGTAAAACGTCTGCTGTTTTTGGGCCGTCTGAAAACTACAAAGTGTTACAAAGCCAAGCAGTAGTGCAATTCCTCTCATTTACCGTAATTCAAAGTTTTTTCCAAGATATACCGAACGAACCCGTTCATCGTCTGCCAGTTCCTGCGCCGTACCCGACATTAAGATCTGTCCTTCATAAAGCAGGTATGCAC
Organism: Bacteroidia bacterium; assembly: GCA_017640445.1. Lineage (GTDB taxonomy): Bacteria > Bacteroidota > Bacteroidia > NS11-12g > UBA9320 > UBA987. The sequence goes on from JAEPQQ010000030.1 coordinate 18,925, forward strand.
GATCGGTAATCGTCAATGTTTCATGGACATTATGGTCGGTGATTAACACACCGATGTTTTTATCGATCAATTTCTTAATAATCTCCTGAATATCTTCTACGGCAATGGGATCTACCCCTGCGAACGGTTCATCCAAAAGGATAAACTTCGGGTTAACGGCCAGTGCTCGTGCGATCTCTGTCCGTCGGCGTTCACCACCGGACAAAACATTCCCCATGTTGCGTCGGACCTTGGAAAGACTGAATTCTTCGATCAGGGACTCGAGCTGTTCCTGCTGATCGTGTTTATTCATCTTGGTTAGTTCGAGAACCGCCTTTATGTTATCCTCAACGGTAAGGTTCCGAAACACGGAGGCCTCTTGTGGCAGGTAACCAACACCCAACCGGGCCCGTTGGTACATTGCCTTTTTTGTAATTTCTCCATCGTCGAGGTACACCCGGCCCTCATCCGGTTTAACGAGTCCTACCACCATATAAAAAGTTGTGGTTTTTCCTGCTCCATTTGGCCCGAGCAGTCCAACTATTTCTCCCTGTTTTACCTGGAGAGACACTTCGTTAACCACTTTTCGCCGCTTGTATTGCTTTACCAGATTTTCCGCTCGTAGAATCATTCGCTGCTATTTGTCAAGAAATGATGTATAGCCTTTCTTGAGACGACAAAAATACTAGACTGGTTGCTTTGCACGCCAATTCTAAGGACCAATTCATGGTTTATTCATACCAAATTTTCATTAGCTACGTTTCATAGTATATATTTGCAATTGCTCGATGCACAAAAGAATTATGAACAGAATTAGCAAAATAGTTGCGTTGGTATTTATGGTTTCGCTATCGATCGGAACTGCCAGTGCTCAATTTTATCTGGGGGCTCGTGGTGGCCTTAACATGTCTAACATGTCCTGGAACACGGCAAGTGTGGAAAACCTTTCTATTATGGGTTTCCATGGTGGTGTTACCAGCAAATATCAGTTCTCCAAGCGACTATCGGTTCAGATGGACGCATTGGCTTCAACCATGGGAAACAGACAAAAGCTTGTAAACACAACTGACGGAGTTTCGGTTACTACAGAAACTACAACCAACATTTTCTATGCTCAGGTGCCTGTTTACATCAACTACGAAAAACCAATTATGCCTGACAATCTGGTACCTTACCGGGTTAAGAAGTCATCCATGTCTTTTCACTTATTTGCTGGTGGATATTTCGGTTATGGTTTGGCTGCTAGCTCTGGTTCCAAAACAACTACGGTAACGGATGCCGGAACTGAGGTTACTGAAGTTCCTTCGGGCACTCTGCTTGGCGCTAGTTACAATCCGATCGACTTCGGAGCAATGGCCGGTTTAGGAATGTCGTTTAAACTTGACGAGGACGATACAAAACGACTTGGACTTGACGCCCGCTACCTGTTGGGTTTTTCTGATTTCGACCCAACATCAGAAGGTTCTGCTACCAACAGCGCTATTCAGGTTTCTTTGATGTTTACGAAAAAACTTACGAAGAGAAGATATACAAACAGACACGCCTGGTAATTGCCAGTTCGTCTGACAAAAAAAGCCTGAGTAGATGTTCTACTCAGGCTTTTTTTATTCATTCATGCGAGCTCTTAGAATATCCCAAATCAGCTCGGACTCGTACCCTCTGTTATAACAATACGTAGCAATTTTCTTATTGAGAATGTATTGGTTTGCTGCTTTGTAGGTTCTTGCCTTTTGTTCTACAATCTCCTTTAGGGTGTTGACATATTGTTCATCATCGATTTCTGACATTCCTTTTCGAATACAGTAATCACTGATCTTACGGCGCTTTAGTTCGGTGAGTATCTTGTTTCTCCCCCATCGTTTTACCCGAAACTTCCCCCCTGCATAGGCAATTGCAAATCGTTCCTCGTTTAAAAAGTTGTTTTCAATAAGTCGGAAAATCAGCTCCTCTACCTCGTCGCGTTTCAGTCCATAGTCGTATAACCGGTTTCTTACCTCCTGATGGCATCGCTCTTGATATGCGCAAAACTTCTGAATGGCGGTCCATGCCTGTTCATAGTCTTTCTTTTGCGATTTGGATGTGTTCTCCCAGGTCATATCAATAGCAAACGCTAAATAACCACTTTGGTTCGAATAATTGACAAAGATGACCTGTGGACATTCTTCTAACACCAGCCCAAATGAGATGATTACCTTTGTTTCGTTGTGCAGTACAGCTTACACAAAATAGCAGAAATTGTTGACGGTAACCTTGTTGGGAACAAGGATCAGATCATCGAACAGGTTTTAATCGACAGCCGTAAAAAAGCCGAAGTGTTGGGCACCTTGTTTTGTGCAATTTCAGGAAAACAGAACAACGGCCACGATTACATTCAACAGCTTATTGACGATGGGTACCAAAGCTTCCTTGTTGAATATGTACCGGAAACTATACCAACCGATAAGGCTAACTTTATAGTTGTTTCTGACGTACTGGAGGCTCTACAGGTGTGGGCCAAAGCCCATCGGTCGAAACACAATCTCGAACTGGTTGCAATAACCGGCAGCAATGGAAAGACCATTGTGAAGGAATGGTGCTACCAACTTCTTTATCGCGAAATAAACGTGGTACGTAACCCAAGAAGTTACAACAGCCAGGTGGGCGTACCCATTTCCCTGTTAAATATCCAACCAGGCCACGAATTAGGCATCTTCGAAGCGGGTATATCGGAAGTTGGAGAAATGCACAGCCTGGAAAAAATGCTATCGCCAACTATTGGCTTGTTCACCAATATTGGAGATGCGCATGCCGCTGGTTTCACCAACGAATCGGAGAAAATCTACGAAAAACTGGTTCTTTTCTCAGGTTGCAAAGCCTTAATCTATCGTAGCGAAGACAACCTACTTACGGATATTATCGAACGGTTTACTCAGGAACATTGCATCACTCCATACTCCTGGTCGGAAAACCAAAAGGCGTACCTGACCATCACCAATAAAGTTATCGAGGGCGGACAATGCAACATTACAGCCAACTGTGAAGGCAAAAAGTTAAAAGTGGTGCTTCCGTTTACGGACGATACGTCAATCGAGAATGCCATGCATGCCTGGTTATTGTCGCTCGTTTTAAAAGTTGATCAGAACAGGGTATCCAAGGCTCTGCGCAATCTTCAACCCATTGAAATGAGGCTCAACCAGAAGGCTGGTATCAACCATTGCTCCATCATATCCGATTATTATAATTCTGATTTTCGATCCATTGAAATTGCCCTGGATTGGGCCGAAAGACGTCAAAGCCATGAAAAGAAAACCATCATTCTTTCTGACGTAGAGCAAAGCAACTTATCGGATCGTGATTTGTACACCGATATCAACCAACTTCTTAAGCGATATCAATACCAAAAACTGATTGGTATTGGAAAGCGAATAACCGAATACGCGTTTCTGTTCGACTTGCCCCAACTGGCATTTTATGAAACAACAGAAGCCTTTCTGGAATCGGATCAATTAACCACGTTCAACGATGAGTCCATCTTACTGAAAGGAGCGCGATCGTTTGCATTCGAGCACATCGAAAAATCACTTCAGCAAAAGGTCCACAATACGGTTCTTGAAGTCAATCTCAATGCACTTCAAAACAATTTAAACTATTACAAATCGCTGGTAAGCAGCGATACTCGGATTATGGTAATGGTCAAAGCCTTTTCGTATGGTAGTGGTGGCGATGAAATTGCTCATTTTCTTCAATTTAACCAGGTGGACTACCTTGGGGTAGCTTATGCCGACGAAGGAGTGGCTTTACGGAAAAATGGAATCCATCTTCCCATCATGGTTATGAATTCAGACGAAGATTCGTTTGACACCATGCTTGATTACAACCTTGAACCCGAATTATACAGCTTTAGGAGTTTGAAGCTATTTGCCAACGCCGTTAATCGTAAGGCCGTGGCCCACGCCCGTGCCCATCTTGAGGTTAACACCGGCATGAACCGACTGGGTTTCAACCCATCTGAGGTTGACGAGGTGATCGCTGAACTTAAGAACAATCCCGACATCGAGATTCAATCCATCTTTAGTCATTTTGCGAGTGTTGATGATCCGAGTCAGGATGTCTTTAGCAAACGTCAGATTCAACTTCTAAACGCTTTTTATGATCGTTTCTCTCACGAAATGGCATATCACCCCCTTAAACATATTGGGAACTCTGCTGGAGCTCTGCGCTTCAAGGAGGCACAGTTTGACATGATTCGTCTGGGCATCAGCCTTTATGGGTTTAGCCCGGCAAACGATTCTTCCCGCCATATTGAGACCATAAGCACATTAAAGTCCTTTATATCGCAAATCAGAACGGTTGAAGCACATGAAGGTGTGAGTTATGGAAATGGTGACAAGCACGACAAACCCCGTAAAATTGCGGTTGTTGCCATAGGTTATGCCGATGGTTTGAACCGCTTGTTGAGCAATGGTAATGGTTACTTCTTAATTAATGGAGATGAGGCCAGAATTGTAGGAAGTGTGTGCATGGATATGACCATGTGTGACGTTACCGGCATAAACTGCAAGGAGGGCGACGAAGTAATCGTATTTGGGAAAAAGCCAAGCATCACGGAAATCGCAGACAGAACCGGCACCATACCTTATGAAGTGCTTACCTCTGTTTCGGAACGGGTAAAACGCGTTTACTCCGAGGAGTAAACTAAACCAGATGAATGTCCTTAACCATGATTTGAAGCGTAGTATTGCCGCGAAAATGATTTTCCTCTATGGAGTACAACACATCAAATTTACGCCCATTACGTAGCTTGGGATACAAATCTCCAAATCCAAATGCCACCGCTCCAATGGCATCTGATCGATCAAAAGATACCAAATTGAGTCGAAGATGGTCATTGTCCGATCCCATTGTTCTTAGGTTTCCTGAATCCCATACATTTCTCGTCACAAAAAGAGGTTTCAGATTACCAGGGCCGAACGGAGCAAATCGCTTGAGGTTTGCATACAATGCCTCCGTCACATTACCCAGTCCGATCTCAAATTCGTAGTACAACCGTGGTGTAAGATCTTCAGGAGTTAACTCGCTGGCGGTTTGTTCAAATGCTTGTCTGAACGCTTCCAGGTTTTCAGGTTTCAAAGTCATTCCTGCTGCGAACTTGTGGCCACCAAACTGCTCGAGAAACGGAGCGCACTGTTGAAGTGCATTATGGATATCAAAGCCTTCTATGGAGCGAGCCGAACCTACCACTTTATCGCCTGACTGAGTGAGAATGATCGTTGGTTTATAATGTCGTTCCAACACTCTACTGGCTACTATTCCGACAATGCCTTTGTGCCAATTCTCGTCAAACAATACGGTTGTCCTTCTTTCCGATTGAACAAGATCGTTTTCCAGTTGATGTAAAGCTTGTTCGGTGATGGTTTTATCCAGGTCGCGTCTTCTCTTATTATGCGCATTCAGTTCTTCTGCCAGATGATCGGCGTCCAGATCCGAGTCGGCCAGTAGCAGTTTTACGGCTGCGTTGGCACTGGATACCCGTCCGGCTGCGTTTATTCTTGGTCCTATCATAAACACAATGTTGGTGATGTCTACCGACGACGAGTTCATGAATTTATCCATAATGGTACGCAGGCCCCTAGAGGGCGAGGAAGCAAGTTTTAGTAGTCCATGGTACGCCAAAATTCTGTTTTCACCCGTTATGGGCACCAGGTCGGAGGCAATGCTCACTGCAACCAGGTCCAGATAGTCAAAAGGACGGTCGTCTGGTAAATCCCACTGACGGCATAAGGCCTGGATAAGCTTGAACCCCACTCCACAGGCGGATAGCTCTTTATAAGGGTATTCGCAGTCCTTTCGCTTAGCGTCTAACACCGCTACGGCAGCTGGCATTTCTCCCCCTACCTCGTGATGATCGCAAATGATAAAATCGATTCCTTTATCCTTTGCCTTTTGAACGAGATCGACCGATCGAATTCCGCAATCAAGCGTAATGATGAGATTAACACCTGACTCAATGGCTAATTCTACTGCTTGTTCAGACAAACCATATCCTTCTTTCTCCCGATCAGGTATGTAGTAATCGATGTTAGGCACATACGTACGCAGAAAACTGTAAAACATGGCCACGCTTGTGGTGCCGTCTACGTCATAATCACCATATATCCATACCTTATGATCGGCCTGAACGGCCTGATCTATGCGATTCACGGCCTCTTCCATATCCTTGAACAGAAATGGGTCATGCAGGTGGACCAGGTCGGGACTAAAAAAACTCGAAGCCTGATCGGCTGTAAGAATGTTACGATGAAATAAGAGTTGGGCGTAAAACGAGGTTACACCGAGTTTCTGAGCCAGTTTTGAAATGGTTGTTTCATCGGGCTCAGAAGTTTTTTTCCATTGGTTAGGCATATCATGTTTGGTTGGTTATTGGGTCAGGCGAATATCGACGGACGAAAGACTGATAAACTGTCGTACGCGATCCTGAATTTCGACATCGGTGAGGCCTACGAGTCGCTCTGTGCCAAATTTCTCAACACAGAAAGACGCCATGGCTGATCCGTAAATTACGGCGCGTTTCATATTGTCGAAGGACGTATCGTCTGTTTTAGCCAGATATGAGATAAAACCTCCAGCAAATGAGTCGCCTGCGCCTGTTGGGTCAAATACTTCTTCAAGCGGAAGAGCAGGTGCTGAGAAGATGTTATCACCGTGGAACAAAAGGGCACCATGTTCACCTTTTTTGATCACGAGATACTTGGGGCCCATATCACGAATTATTCTGCTCGCGCGCACAAGACTGTATTCTCCGCTCAACTGCCTTGCTTCCTCGTCGTTGATAATCAACACATCGATTTGCTTTAACGTTTCTTTTAGGTCGTCAAGTGCAATATCCATCCAAAAGTTCATTGTATCCATTGCGATCAACTTTGGCCGGTTCTCAAGTCGGTTAATAACCGTGCTTTGCACTTGTGGCGACAGGTTACCAAGCATAAGGTATTCGCAATCCTGATAGCTTTCGGGAACGATTGGGTCGAAATGTTCGAGAACGTTGAGTTCCGTTACCAGGGTATCTCTGCTGTTCATGTCGTTGTGGTAGCGGCCACTCCAGAAAAACGATTTTTCTCCAACTTTTTGTTGAAGGCCTTCTGT
>JAEPQQ010000030.1:26035-40157 GCA_017640445.1 Bacteroidia bacterium
GCCTTCTGTATCAACGCCCATTTCCTTCAATAGATTAATATGTTCGTCGGGGAAATCTTCCCCCACAACAGCAACAAGGTTAATGTTGTTTGTAAGGTATGACGACACCATAGAAATATAGGTGGCAGCACCACCAATTATCTTATCGGTTTTTCCAAAAGGGGTTTCAATGGCATCAAAGGCAACACTTCCAATTACAAGTAGACTCATTCGTTTTTTTTTGCAAAAATGCATCAAAAAAAATCTTAAAAAATTTTCTTCAAAAAAGATTTTGGAATTAACCGAATCGCTTATTTTTGCACCTCGTTTTACGAAACGCCTCATTAGCTCAGTTGGTTAGAGCGACGGACTGTTAATCCGCAGGTCCCAGGTTCGAGTCCTGGATGGGGCGCAAAACAATTTAGAAACCCTTGTAAGTTAGTTGCTTACAAGGGTTTTTTGTTTGGGATAGTATCTCCTCATTCCATTACCCTGATCAACTCAAACACCTTCCAAACCAATAGAAAAATAACAACCGTAACCTGTGCTGAGCCTTTCTATAAATCAGGCTGTCCGATCTTCTCTCTTTTCCTTTCTGAACCTGTTCACTGCAGTTTTTCGACACGTCCAAACTCCATCCGTACTCAGTAACTCCGCAACCTTTTGCGGTTTCCTGTGTCAAACTAAATAGATGTAAACTTCATTTATCCAAAACATGAAACATTTACACACCACTTTGCTCCGCTTGGCTTTTGCTTTTTTCTAATTTCTAATTGTATGTATGCACCTACGTCGAGTGCCTCAGAAATGACCACGCCATTGTATGGTTCAGGTGAGGCCGTCTGTGCGACATGCCCTACCCCAAAACTTACCTTGACCGGCAATACGCCCGTTTATCTGGAGGTTGCAGTCCACCCTTATGTGGAATCGGGATGGAAAGCTTCCGATAGTTTGGATGGTAATATGAGTACCAGTGTAAGAGTCCAGGGCAAGGTCAACCACATGCGACCTGGCGTTTACACACTTACCTACATAGTGACCAGCAGTTGCGGAAACTCAGACACTGCACGCCGCACTGTAATTGTAGGTGACTATACACCACCCCGTATTAGCGCCCGATACCAGGATACAGTAACAATAGAAAAGGGAGATGTATATGACGTCCGTGAACACATTGCGATTTTGGATGCCTGGACCGATTCGACCTTTTTATTCGACAGCCTTAAAATTGTTTCTAACGACGTAAATACCAGCCAGCCTGGAATCTACAGCACGACGGTTGTAACCAAAGACAGTTACGAAAACGTTTCAAACACATATGTGCTAACCGTAGTAGTTGAGGACAACTCCAATTCAAGTGTTAAAACCCTTTCAGCGAACCTACCACATGTAGAGGTGTTCCCAAACCCAACCAGTGGTATCGTTTCCATTCGATCTGATTTCCCGATCCGCACAACTTCTGTATTCAATTCGTTGGGGAAAGAAGTATACCGTAGCACGACCAACTCTTCACGCACCCATCTGGCAGTCAAAAATTTGGATCACTTGTCTGATGGACTTTATTTCCTCAAAGTAGAACTGGTGAATGGCACAACTCAAACCCAACAAATTAGAGTGCTTAAGTAAGCGTAACACCAAACATCCAGATGAGTTGATTGGTCTTTTTTACAATAGGACTCAATCCAGTCCAAAAGGACGTTCTAAATAATCGATTGAAGACTTGAAACGACACCTGATTTTAGGTCTTCAGTTGCTTAGAACCAGAAATTATAATTGATATTTCTTATTTGGTTTGCAACACCATTTCGTGCCTGGCGCATTACGCTCGTACTTGACACATGTTTCTTTTTCAGTTTGTATTGAGCCGTTAACCTCAAGTTCAATACATCATCGTTGTCGACCTATGGCGTCGCCTTTTCTAGAAACACCGAAATTGTTATAAACGTAAGCACTCCAGCAATTAGGGCCAATACAATCCAACCTCCGCCTCTACCTGCAGCGGCCAAATTGCTCTCGGCTTCCAGGTAAACATAGCCCTTACCTTCTATCCCATACACAGAAATCATTGAATAGTTCAAGTGTTTATCCCAGAAATCCAGTGACTCCGTTCCAAGAATCTTTTTGGCATAAATATCCTTCTTAATAAAAAGCCTGATGGAATCACCAGCCTTAAAGTCCCCCAACACGTCATCTACAGCAGTCCGGTCATAACTACCACCAGATACTGAGAAAGTAAACGTCGGGTATTCGCGCGTCGAAAATTCAATGGACTCGTTTTGATTGTGTCTTCCTGATCGAACCTTTTCCGGATTACTTGTAAGCTTCACTTCCATTAACACTACCTTGCTCTCCTCTTCCAGGTCGTATGATTGATATACGGTAAATGACCAAAGTCCGAACAAAAGACTAACAATTGCCAAAACACCGACAACTCTGCGTTTTCGAACTGGTGTGTCCATCTTCAGAGGTTGCTTTGGGCAACTACTTTTTACAGCTCTCTTAATGTCATCGTAGTTCCTCGTAGTTTGTGAGTCAATGGTCAATTTGCCATTGCGTGTATAAATAAACAGCTTCCTTGTTGTACTGTATTTACCCTTGTGCTTCTCTTGTCGCCATTCCACTAGGTCCGACAACTGTATGACTCTGGATACAGGCCCAAAAATGGACTTAACGAAAAACTGGCCATCTCTAATTTCATACCGTTTAAGAGTGAGCAATTCCCACCAGGACATCACACCCAGACCACCCATGAATAATCCAATAATAGTTGGCCCAATTTGCACAAATGGGGCTTGAAGTGCTTCTTTCCCCAAGTATTGAAAAATCCATAGAAAACCCACTCCACCAAGGGTCAGGAGCAGTACTGCGACGTATGGAAAAGGCCCTAAGGCCACCTCTTGTTTTGTATTTGTCATTCTGGTTTGGCTACAAGTTTATGGTATATCGGAAAGGTTTGCACCATATAGAAGCAAGAATCCTTCCGACATAAGCTTTAGCTGGGACAGTTGCACGGAGTTATGTAGCTTTACAATTCTAAACGTATTTTCTCGCAATGATTCGCCGTGCCCTTATATCTGTTTTTTTATCCCTTCTCTGTTTTGCACCTTGTTTTGCCCAGCATCACTCGGATGGTTCCAGCATGGAATCCGGACCCGTTATTGAGATGATCTCCGCATGGTTATACGTCTTTCCTCAAAACGGGGAAGACGGACTGCCCGGAACCGAAGTTCATTGCACCTATTGGGCCAACTCCGTGTGGGGCTATGGTGTTAGTTACGGGGCCAAAAAACAACACGAAGGGTTCCTACACGAGATTGCGGTGCTGGGATCGTGGAACCCTACCCAATGGCTCACGCTGAATGCAGGGCCCAGTTTTGTTTTCCCAACCGATCAGCGGTCCGGGCATATTGTAAGTTACGTTGAAACGGAGCTAAACTATCGACCTAACCATTGGTTTCATTTGGGTCCGGTTGTTGGATTTACACAAGGGAAACACACCGAAGTATTTTCAGGAATTCACTTTGGTTTTGAATTTTAGATTCTAGCCATCAAGGACTTCCTGGGTTGATGACAATTCATTAATTGCAGAGAAACCGCGCCCCATGTACATTAGAAAGATGAGCTTAACAACGACTCCCACGGCGGGGTTTCCGTTGGTCTGCACCGCCACAATGAACATAGCCGCAAGATCTACCACCAGCAGTCCAATCAAAATACCCAGAGCGATCTTTGATCGTTGCTTAACACCAAACCCAAGCAACACAGTAATGACACCAGTAAAAAAGGTTATCCATCCAAAGCCAACACTCCTCAAAAAGCTAATCTCGGCGATTTCGGCCATTAGGCTAACAACAGCCGTTAAACCACCCATTATGAAGGCGATCTTAGAGATGATGTCAATCTGAAACACCGGATCCCAGGCCGTTTTTTGCGCCTGCTTTCCATTGACCTTTATTTCCAGTTCGGGTAGTACCTTACCTCGTAAACATACCGAAAGTGTATCACCATTTATGGTATAAACATTTCCCTCCTGCATTGCCTTGTGGTCGGCTACCACCCCAAGTTCCTGCCCATCGAGTGATATATTTACGTCTTTCCACTTACCCCTCCAGGTTAACGTGAGTTCCTTCTCGCCGAGTTCCTTAATTGTGTATTTCTTTGTTGGCATGGCCTCTTACTTATTGAAATCCTTTTAGTTCCATTGGTGGTATTTGCCCAGTCATGAGGTCAACCAGAGGGTAGTAAACTATTCCGGCAAACACTACGGCCAACACCACCATACCAATTAACATGCTTCGGTTTCCGATGTCATCGTCTTGTTCTATTAAGCCATTATAGAAAACGTTGTCGGCAATCAGAATCAGGAGCGAACCTACAACCGTTGCGACGAAATGGATGCTCATCATAACTGACAGCCGGCTAAAAATCGCACCAGCATCAAGGTCTAAACTCTTCGCCACCAAATGCAGATCCCAAAACGACTGACTCAGCGGCACCAGCAACAGTGCAGGCAGTGTGAGCAAGACCGTCATTTGCTCACCTTCATTGGTCAGATTACCCAGTGGTAAACCGTTCTTTCGTTTGATAAGTTTCCTAAATACGCCGGCAATAACTCCGAGGTAAATAAAAATCGCCAGATAGCCAATAATCGTGTAAATCATAATTCTATTCTATTACTGTTTCCCAATCGGTTTGATTTCTTAAATAGGGGAAATCCATGCCCGGATAAGCACCTCTGCTGGTTGTTTCCCATGTTGTATAAATGGCATTGTCTAATACAAAGAACTTGCCAGAAAGCTCGGGTAAATTTACCCCTAATATCGAATGTTGGTGCTCATCACTGTTTAAAATGCGAACGTCGTAGCCATAGTGATTCAAAATCTTGTAGAGGGCAACAGTTCGCGTATCGCAGTCACCCTTAAGGTTAGATACGAATTCTTCAGGAGTGTATAAACCATACTTAACATAGGGTGCGCACGGGCGCCCATTTCGTAGATAGTCGTGTATAAAATCACTGTTGTACAAGGTATAATCACAATCACCCGGCAGCACCAATACATAGGGGATATCCTGTATCATAGAAACCACCATTTTGGCAAATTCGGCTGAGTCCAAACCGTATTCATCCCTTAAGCGGTCCAGTTCTTCATAAATATAGGTGAAGCCGTCTGCCCCCTTCTCATCTTCCTTGAGCATATATGCATAAATGCCCTTGTAGCCCGTCCACGTGAGCACCACCGGCATAGAGTCCATTGATCCATGGGCAGCCCTAACCACCGACTTTCTGATTTTTAAATCTGCCTCGTATGGGTTACCATCGTAGTCGTACCACTCCCGATGATTTATGATCAAAGTATCAATACGTTTTACTCCATCCAAGCTATCGATAATAACTTCTTCGCGGTACTTTTCATCCTGATCATCCAAACGAGGTGGTTTATATTCCTTGCGCCCTCCATTTGACTGTGAGACAATGGCCCATATTACGAAGATGACCCAGCCTATGATGATAACCGCCTGGAGAAAGGGCCGAAACACCTCAACCAGATTTATGACCCGATTGGCGTTGTTTAACCCAAAATAGAGCAGGAGTAATGCCGCAATTACGAACAAAATATGGGGGCCAAGCGCAATGACCAGCAGGGCAACCAACCATATCATGAAGGCAAAACTGATGAAGTAACGGATGCCGTCCAAACAGCCCGTACTACAACCATCTCCAATGCGCACCGGTGGTCGCCGTCTTACCCGTCTTTTTTTCTTTGGTTCGGGTATTTCAACCGGAACTTCCACCTCCACTTCTATAGTGTCTACCAGGTAACCAATCACCTCACCGGTGTACGTGGCATATGAGTACTGTGTTCCTTTTGAGATTTTCGACACAGCTGGCTTTGATATAAATCGTAAACCGTGGACCACCAGGTCGTAGAAACGTTGATTTACATTGGCCCGAAGTTCAATAGATTCTGGAAAGTCAACACCTCTGTAGGCCTTGCCGGAAGCATACTCCCTTTGATAGGTGGATTGTTGTTTATCCAGGTCTCCGGGTGCCGTGTCAAGAATTAGTATTGAATCGAAAACCGATTCAAGTTTAAAGTGGGATTGAAAATCGGTCGGATCCAAATCGGACGACTTCCTGGATCGACATTTTGCTGTTAAAACACCTTTGATCCAGGTTTTCCTTTCCTGCTGAACCCGCTTCTTCACATACCTAATTCCCATACACTTCTCGAATAAACTCTTCTTCGCTTTGAGTTTCCAACTCCTCGTGATATCGAATTAGGTTAAACGGAGGGTCAACATGTGTTTCGGTAAACGTTAAACTTTCTTTCGAAAAACGGCTCATGGTCTTGGCATACAGCTCCTTAAACTCAGAGTATGCATTAAGAACCAGACCAACTTGCTTGTCGCGTTTGTTTTTGTAGTAAACCGAGTCTATGGGGATACTTCGTTTCCAGAAAATTGGCAAACAGTAAAGTAAAACGATAAAACCGGTTAACGCCCAGGCCGATGAGTTTCCATTTATTAGTTTTAGTCCCTGAATGTAGTACGAATTCGAAGCGATCAGTTCCTCAACATCGCGCAGGTCAGCATCGCGTTTGGCAGTCAACTTTTTCTTTCTTTCCTGATCAACGAAAAGAAGCATATGTTGGTAGTTTTCTTCAATACCTGTCTGAATCTCCAGCAGCTTTTCGGCTTTGATAAGTTCAATTGGCTCTTGAATGGTCGAACGGAACAGGAAGTGTTCAATGGGTTTAGAAACCATAAAACCCAAAAAAGCCACAGTGGCCAAGCGAATGTTAAACGAAACCTTGCTTGGCACTGAACGGTCTTCCGGAACCAGAACATTTCGGTTTAAGGTATAGAGAAGCAACAGGTACATGTTCGAAACAATCCAGGCAAAGAACAGACCAATGACAACACCTACGAGGTTGGAATGAAAAAACTCGGTAAAAGCCTCCATGATGCCTAAAAAAGTCAACACAAAAATGAAGACAACCAGTGCACCGATCAGAAGCAGGTTCTTTCGTGTGCCTTGTGCACATTGCTTGTACGCTTCATAATCTTCACCGGCAAGGCGAACGCATATTTTCTCCAGTTTACGCCGAAACGTCATCTGAATTGTCGGTTACTTGAATGTATTGACCAGGGTTCTCATCAATTTTTCGTCTTTGTTCCTCCTCAAACTTCTCAATCGCATAACGCGTTAGTCGTTTCTGGGCCTCCAGTAATTCCTTCTTTTCCAGGTTCACCCGTTCTTTTTCAAGAAACCGTACCAGATGTCTTTCAATTCCCTGTTTATCGGGATGTTCGGCCTCATCGTAATAATTGTACTCGATGTATATTCCGTCATTGGCCTTAACCAGTTCTTTTTCATTCTCCAGCAAGTAGTCGTATGGCGATTTGATCAACATTAATTTAAAGAAGATCGGGGTTAGCTCTATGGCTAGAAATAACAAGGTAATGAACGTGGTAATCATTGGCCCCGCTATTTCATGGGCCAGTTTTATCCGTTGGAGCAGGCCATCTAAACCTCCTGCAATCTCTCCACTGCGGTCTATCTCTTCCTGTTTTTGTTTTTGATACTCATCAATGTTAGCGTATGCCTTATCAATAAGAGGTTGGTACTTTGCCCGAGCACGGTCACGATCCTGTTTTCGATCTTCCATCAACTTTTCCTTGCGCTTTGCATCCGGACCATATCCCGAAGAAGACCCACCCGGTTTCTCTGAAAGCTCTTCGTTAAAAATCTTCTCGGCTTTGGTATACGCATCTTCCTTCTCATCTATCTCCAATTGCCATTCCTTAATATTTTCTTCCTGAGCCGCAATCCGTTGCGCATAAATGGAATCGAGCGAGGCAATAAACTCGCGTTGTTTCTCCATTTTAGCCGACTTCAGTTCAACGTTTATCTCATCCTGAAACATTCGGATTTCCACAGGTTTTGAAATGGTAACCGCGATAATTGCCCCCATAACCAACCGGGGCAAGGCACTCTTAAATTCGTTCCACGTGATGGACTCCGTTCCATCTCCGGTTCCTGTACTTGTAACAATAAATCGGTCAATGTTAAAGATCATGAGTCCCCAGAAAAAACCTCCAATGATGGACATGATGGCCGTTGGAACGTGAACCGCTTTGATGAACTCTTCGGAATGGGGGGCGAAAATGGTATAGAATGCATAACCACCGGCTATTCCGGCCATAATACCTGTAGCCATTATGATACCTCCAAGAGTAAGGTACTTTACTCGATCGGAATGTGTACTTCGGAGTAAAATGTCTGGATTTCCACCTGCGGCCCACCACAGAAATCGTGTAATCCTGCTAACCTTGATTTGTTTGTTCTCGTTGTTCATTCAGTATGTCGTAAAAAAGTTGTGAAAAGTCATTTAGTTTGATTTCCGGAAGCACAGGGTTGGCTTTTAACGTGCTTACGTGTGCTCTACCCAGTTGGAGTTTTGTGGATGGTATAATTCTTCTGGGTCTAACAGCGTCTGGTATCAGCTTAAGCTGTTCATTCATTTTGGGTTGAAGTACCTGACCATACGACAGATCAAAACCGGTTTGGTTCACCTTCTGCACAACTACCGGTAGGCTTTCGTACACATTTTTCCGAAAACCAAAAACCGTCAATTCGATTTGAGACAAACCTTGATGTTGTTCAATAAAGATGGTATTAACCCGATGCGAATATCGTTTACCGTTAACCTCAAAACCCATGGCACTTTTGAGTTCAACAACCACCGTAATGGGTAAAGGAGCAATGGGTTGATCTACTAATCGGAAAACGTCGATGCTTGGATTCTTACCACGAACAAACAATCTCATCCATCTTATGGACAATGCCAGTTTATAACGACTTCGTTTGAGCCCTCTACGTACTTTAAGTACGGTACGATTCAACCAGCGATCATAGCGATTTCCGGTTGGAATAAAATCGAGGTTATGCATGAAGATAGTAGGTTAACTGGCTTAGGCACTTAACCACTATAGGCATGTAGGTCATGGTGGTAAACATTAGGTCTTTGGGCGATGCATGTTAAAAAAAAATGCGCTAAATGCCAAGGTTTATAACAAATTGTAGAAAGGTTCAAAATATTTGAGCCCTGTGCACTTTCCTTTCAATACCTACCTTTGCTAATGAGATAGTTAAAGTATGTCCAAAGGAGCCCAAACCCGAAAAGTTATCTTACAAGTAGCGTTCGAACTTACCTATAGAAATGGTTACCAGAACACCAGTATAGACGACATTCTAAAAAAGACGCACGTAACAAAGGGCTCGTTCTTTTACCATTTTAAGAACAAGGACCAAATGGGCCTTGCAATGGTTGATGAGATCTTATATCCAGGTATGAAAAAGGTAATGATTGAACCGTTGTTGGATAGCAACAAGCCCATTGAAGAACTTAAGGCCATGATGAAAGGTCTGTTGTTTGCAAACTCTTTTTTTGACATTCGGTATGGTTGTCCGGCAGTAAATCTCATTCAGGAAATGGCTTCTGTTTCCAAAGATTTCAATACCCGACTAAAGAAACTTTCAAACGAATGGAAAAAAGCCATTTCCGCTGTAGTCGACAAGGCCAGAGAAAATAACACCATTGATCGAAGCCATAAAAGCGAGGATGTTGCCCTGTATATCATCGCCGGCTATGGAGGTGTTCGAAATCTTGGTAAGCTATACGGTAAGGGTAGTTATGACCAGTTTTACAGGGAGTTCGTGTTGTATCTGGAAGGTCTCTAATTTTTTTCACCAAAAACATACCATTTGGTATGTTTTTGAATATTTTTGCCCAACATACTACAAGGTATGTTTCTTGGCATTATGATCGATACACACGCGTTTACTCCTTTAACAGCAATAGTGGCCCTATTCATTGGCCTGCTTTACGTCGTTCTGGTTTCTCTGATAAAGGAACCCAACCGTCAACACTTTAATGCATTAATGGTAGCAGGTGCAGGTGCAGCCTACCTCAATGGAGGACTTATGGAACTGGAGTTTGTCTTCTGCACCGTAATGACGTATGTGGCGTTCAAGGGACTGAAGAACTATAACTGGTTGGGGGTTGGTTGGTTGTTGCACACCGGATGGGATTTGGTTCATCACTTCTACGGAAACCCGATCGTACCAATGGACTCTCTGTCATCTCTGGGGTGTGCCATTTGCGACCCTGTAATTGCACTATGGTTTTTTATGGGAGCCCCCTCCATCTTCAAACTCTTCAATAAGCAAACCGCAGCATGACTTCTCTTGTAATTATACACTCAATTGTTCGATGGCTTGTTGTGATCTCACTCCTCACCTCTTTAGTCGTGGCCTGGAGTGGATATGGGAAACGTTCAGCGTTTACCCAGAGAGTGAACAAACTCCGTCACTGGACGGCAACCCTTGCACATTGCCAGTTGGTCATAGGTATTACACTGGCCTTCCGGAGCCCGTATTTCACCCATTTCTGGCACAACCTATCCCAACCCAACACTCATTTCGATTTCTCATTTTATGGTTTAATACATCCTGGCCTTATGACACTAGCAATCGCAACACTTACCATTGGTTCGGCGAAAACCAAACGTTCCAAACACGATCGGAACAAGTTTAGGACGATGTTGATCTGGTTCACCGTTTCTGCGGTTATCATCATCATTGCCATACCCTGGCCGTTTTCACCGCTATCGGCAAGGCCGTTAATCCGAATATATCACTGATGAACATATTAAAAACAAGCCTTGGCAGGCTACGCATCCTAAGTTTCCTCGAAGGGCTTTCGCTTATTATCCTGGTCTTTATCGCCGTGCCGTTAAAGTACCGTTTCAACTACCCCCAAGCAACCTCTATTCTGGGTTCCATACACGGTGGGTTGTTCCTCTTGTTTCTATTTAACACGCTGCATGTAGCCATCGAAGAGAACTGGAAATTTCGAGAAACTACCTGGAAGGTTTTATTGGCCTGTTTAGTTCCGTTTGGCACGTTTTACATCGACGCAAAAATTCTGAAACCCATTTACAGGAAAGCGGTATCTCCATGGTAAATACTGGCTTGGAAGAACAATTACTATCCCACAAAGTTACCTCCGTGAAACACCTCGTGTTTCATTCGCCCGAGCCAAATATTTTGTAAAATCTGTGCGACCACCTACCTTTGGCTTCACCTCATGCACAAATCTATGATAAACCAGTTTCGTCCCATCGCCATTTTAACGGGCATACTCCTCCTCATTTCGGGATGTGAGTTGTACTATGTTCCACCTCATTTGCAGACACCCACCCACGAGAAAAAAGGTGACATTGCGGCCAATTTCCAGGGCTTATACACCTATAGTGGATCGGCATCCTATGCAGTTACGAATAGTATTTTTATCGGAGGTTCATTTATGGGGTATACCAATGGGAACGACTCCACGGAAAATGACTATTTCAGAACTTCTACGGTAGAGGGTGGATATTACTATTTCGACACTACCAACAATTTTCACCTTGAGGTTATGGGAGGCTTTGGCGTTGGTCAGGCCGGTGATGCAAATGGCTTCGAAGTTGACTTCAATCGCTTCTTCATCCAACCTGGAATCGCATTTCTTCACAAGGATCGGATTGTAGAAAACCACTTAAACTTCCGTTTTTCTAATATCGGCTATGGCCGTCAAATAACCAATCAGGTAAACCCCTTCAATGTCGCCTTTTTTGAGCCGAGCTATACGCTGCGGTTAGGCTCACCGAACATTAAGTTTCATATGCAGCTCGGATTTTCAGTCCCTGTGAGTTCGTCCAGTGTACGACCCATTGACTTTGCTTTTGACCCATTGATTATCGGATTTGGACTCAATGCCAAATTGAACGCTTTTGGAAAAGTGAACGGCAAGTAATACAACTGTGTGGTAAACTAAGCAACGTGTACGCACAGCTAGACAATTTATTGTATTGCCTCATAAAAAAATAACAAATAGGCAAACATCTAAATACTAGACGTTTATAGACCAAACCCACACTTTCTCCAATAAAATGACATCAATATTGTTTCTTTGGCACAATAATTTGTTCTATCTTTGTAAAGAATAGTTATGAAACGAATTTTACTTACTTTATTTCTATCCGTTGGTATTATGTCTCTAGGGGCATTTTCTACCCTTGCTTCGGATATTGATGGCGACAAGTTAAAACTCGGCCAGAACTACCCAAACCCTGCCATTGGTAAGACGTATATTGAGGTGGTTTTCGAGGGTGAAGCAACGTTGAGCATTTATAACGTTGTTGGAAAGCTTGTTGAAACGCAAACAGTTACTTCTAACATGATTACGTTAGACGTTTCGAACTATACAGAAGGAATTTATTTGTATACGCTTGAAAGTAATGGTGAGAAAATCACTAAGCGTATGACGGTTCGTAAACCGTAATAAAAAGGTACTCTTAAAAAAATCCCGTTTGCGTTGCAAACGGGATTTTTTTTACTTCTTTGTTTCACACCATTAGGACACAGGTGGAGGAATCTTATCAATAATCTGAATTGCTGCTTCACCCAAAACGGTTCCCGGTCCAAAGACAAACGAGACACCATTATCAAACAGATGTTGGTAATCCTGTTCAGGGATAACACCGCCAGCAACCACAATGATATCTCCTCTCCCCAATTGTTCAAGCTCTTTTACCACTTCCGGAACCAAGGTTTTGTGTCCGCCTGCCAGGCTTGAAACACCAAGAACGTGTACATCATTTTCAACGGCTTGCTTCGCCACTTCACCAGGTGTTTGAAAAAGTGGTCCTATATCCACATCAAAACCAAGGTCGGCAAAACCGGTTGCAATCACCTTAGCTCCCCGATCATGTCCGTCCTGGCCCATTTTGGCTACTAGGATCCTTGGTCTTCGTCCATGGCTATTTGCAAATGCATCAGAGGCTGCCAACGCCCCACTAAAGTTCTCGTCCATATCCATTTCTCTTGAATAAACACCCGCAACGCTTCTGCTAACAGCCTGGTAACGGCCAAATGCATCCTCCAAAGCAAGGCTAATTTCCCCAAGCGTGGCGCGTTCACGTGCAGCTTCTACAGCCAGCGCCAGCAGGTTCCCTTTGCCTGTCTTTGCAGCATCTCGCAAAGCATCCAGTCTTGCCTTCACCTGATGTGTGTCTCGGCTTTGCTTAAGCTCATCCAGTCGTTTAATCTGACTGGCTCGTACCTCATCGTTGTTGATCTCCAGAATATCGAATTCGGTTTTATCATCAGTTTGGTACTGATTAACACCTACCAGCACGTCGGTTTTGTTATCGATCTTCGCTTGTTTTCGCGCTGCCGATTCTTCAATACGCATCTTAGGTACTCCGGCTTCGATGGCCTTCGACATACCTCCTAAATCTTCGATCTCCAGAATTAACTCCCAGGCCTTATTAGCAAGTTCGTGTGTAAGCGCTTCTACATAATAACTTCCACCCCATGGGTCTACCACTTGCGTTATTCCGGTTTCCTCTTGAAGGTACATCTGAGTATCCCGTGCAATTTTAGCTGAAAAATCGGTTGGTAGTGCAATGGCCTCATCCAACGCGTTTGTATGAAGAGACTGCGTACCGCCCATGGCCGCTGCCTTTGCCTCAATACAGGTTCGTGCAACGTTGTTGAATGGATCTTGCTGCGTAAGACTCCAACCACTGGTCTGACAATGCGTTCGAAGTGCCATGGACTTCGGGTTTGTTGGGCCAAATTCCTTCATAAGTTTTGCCCACAGCAATCTACCCGCCCGCATTTTAGCCATTTCGGTAAAGTAGTTCATTCCAATCCCCCAAAAGAAGCTCAGGCGAGGTGCAAAATCATCAATCTTCAATCCTGCTTTTACTCCTGTTCGAACGTATTCCAATCCGTCTGCCAATGTATAAGCCAACTCAATGGCAGCGTTAGCACCTGCTTCCTGCATGTGATAACCACTTATACTAATTGAGTTAAACCGAGGCATATTCTTCGAAGTATACTTGAATATGTCGCTGACAATACGCATGGAATGCGCCGGTGGGTATATGTAGGTATTGCGCACCATGAACTCTTTCAGGATATCGTTCTGAATGGTCCCTGCAAGTTCAGCGGGCTTTACTCCTTGTTCTTCGGCTGCCACAATGTAAAAGGCCATAATGGGCAATACCGCTCCGTTCATGGTCATTGACA
>JAEPQQ010000031.1:0-19468 GCA_017640445.1 Bacteroidia bacterium
TTGATCGTTGGGCTTACTTCGGCTCCTGTACCTCCGGTAATCAACAAACCTGCTCCTTCGTTTCGGTAAACATCTTCGCCGTTGTATTTTGTCTTGGTATTACCATTGGCGTTACCATCACGGATAATCAATCCATCCAGTACCAGGTTAGAATCTACATCTTCAGTTCCGGCCGAAATCACTATAATGTGGTGCAGATTATCCGTCGAGTCGCCTGCTACTCCAACGTCTCCACACAGTATTGTGCGGTTTATCATTGGGTTGGCCTGTGACTTATCGGTTTCTGTTCCGGTGAATCCACCATACAGTCCTACGTTTGGATTGGTGATCACATAAGCCGAATCACGGTTTGTGTTGCTCTGACCTCCCGGGTAGTATGTTCCACCTTCAATAAAGATTTCTACCGTATTGGGCGTATGGTTAGCTGAGTCAATTACCTCATCTAAGGTTGGAAAGTCCCAGGTCTTCAATCGGTTAATTACCCGACATTGGATCAGCATTACGCTATCACACAACATGGCGTTTGGAATTGTATCTAAATACGTTCCAGATGTGAAAACTACAAGGCCGCTTGGCAATACAATCGAATCGTACTCGGTAATATCAAGGATTGCAAAGCTCGCATAGCGAATCGTTAAATCCACCGTAATCACGCTATCACAGTTCGCAGCGTTTGGTATCGTATCCATGTAGGTACCTGTTACGTACCACGTATAGTTGCCACTTGGTGATACAAATGAGTCACACTCATCAGGTGTAATCGTTGCAAACGTTTTGTTACGGATCGTTAGGTTCACCGTAATTACACTATCGCAATTCGCTGCGTTTGGAATCGTATCCATGTATGTGTTACTGGTTGTCCAGGTCTTTCCACTTGGAGAGGTATAGCTATCACATACATCGGGGTTAATCGTTGCAAATGTTTTGTTACGGATTGTTAGGTTTACTGTAATCACACTATCACAGTTCGCAGCGTTGGGAATCGTATCCATGTATACACCCGTTGTAGTCCAGGTCTTTCCGCTTGGTGACGTATAACTATCACATACATCCGGGTTAATCAAAACCGTGGTGCTTTTACGAATTGTAAGGTTTACGGTGATGATTGAATCACATCCAACACCATTCGGGATAGTATCGGTATACGTTCCGGTTGTGGTCCATGTCTTTCCACTTGGCGAGGTATAGCTATCACATACATCGGCCGAAATTGTGGCAGTTGTAAATGCTTTAATTGTAATACTCGCAGTGGCAGTTGCAGCACATGGATTTACCGTATGCGTAACGGTGTAGGTTCCGGGGGTTGATGCGCTTACATCGATTTGGCCTGTAGATGTACTCAGAAACACAAGGCCCGCGGTTGAGCTAAACGTACCTGAACCACTTGTAGATGGGGTAGGATCGCTATCGTTAGTACAGTATGAACTTGAACCGTATGAGAAGGAAGCATTACCCGGCGTAGTTACGGTAGCCGTTGCATTACCGCACGCACTTGGGGTAGCACAACCTCCTGAACCAAGAACCCAATATTGGGTCGTAGACGTTGGTGATACGGTAAACGTTGTTCCCGTAGTGGTATCTACAAGCGTACCACCACAAGAACCCGTATACAACTTCCACGAAGTAGCACTATTTAAAGTACCCGCTGTTACCGAAATAGTTCTACTGGTTCCCGAACAAGCGCTGGAAGGGCTGATCGATATAGTTGGCGTGGTAGCATTGGTACAGCCTCCGGAAGTACCAGTTATTTCCACCTGGTCAAGACGTCCACCTCCGGGGTTAACGCTTGCCCGACCAGTAATACATAGCCATCGGAGCTGCACTACAGCCTGATTGTTACAGGCGGTAGGCAAGCTTACACCAGAAGGTTTGTATCCTGTACAACCGGTAGCCGCTGTGCTATAAGTGCCTGTAATATCGGTCCAACCACCAGATGTGCTTAACCGGTATTGAAACTTGAATTGGGTAGGCCCGTTGTTAAACCGATGTTGATTGAATGAATACTTTAGATTGGAGTATCCTGTGGTTTTAAAGGAGCCGGTGGTCCAGGCATCACCCGCATCAATGTTGTTGGAAATGGCCTCCTGAAAACCACACCCGACGCCGGAGTAAAAAGCACCACCGGTAGTTAGGTTAACACCTGTGTTTC
The DNA here is from genome assembly GCA_017640445.1 of Bacteroidia bacterium. Lineage (GTDB taxonomy): Bacteria > Bacteroidota > Bacteroidia > NS11-12g > UBA9320 > UBA987. Next base: position 2,150 of record JAEPQQ010000031.1, read on the forward strand.
CCGAAATACCAGCATTACTGGCTGCGGAAAACATGTCCCACTTGATGATAGTAGTTTGGCCTAAAGCCGTGCTTGCGAAAAGCATAAAAATGCAACATGCGAGCATTGTGAGTAAACGTTTAATCATAATCTCTAATTTTTTGATAAGGAGTTTGTGTGAAAAAATAATAACAGCAGCCCGCACCGAATTACCTCATTTAGAAACGGGACAGAAAGGCCCAAAGAGAAACGTGGGAATACCATTTTGACTACTGTACTTTGATAATGCGACCCTATAGAAACCGAAGTTTCCAGACCAATAGCCGCACAAGATCGCCCAAAATCACCAGAACACAAAGAAAATCACAGCTTTGTGGGATCGATGTTTAAAAATAAAGGCTTTTGTAAACCCCAGTAATGTTACATCAGAATGTATTCGATACTCTCGTTAACAACGTCTTCGAGATCTTCAGGCAAAAATTCGTCGGTCCATGGATGGGAGGCCCCGAAGGTGTGGTTACCTTCTACTTCAAGGAATAAAGAATGTTTTACAACCTGATTTATCTTTTTACTATTCGATAAGGGAGCAACCTCGTCGTCCTGACCATGAATCAACAAGAAAGGTTGGTCTAACATGGCAATGTTCTTTTGAAGATCAAAGCGTTCGGCGTTTTGGTCGAGATCTCGCTTAAACCCATAATCGATCGGATATATGTCTCCGGTTCTGCCATTTTTCACCTCGGTGTAACCGCGTTCCTGCCAAACCTTGTCATCCTCCAGCGATGCATACTTGCTGAGGTTAAATGCACCGGCCCAGGTAATTACCCGTTGAATACGATCGTCTTCAATAGTCTGCAGAACAGTAGTTGCCGCTCCTCGACTATGGCCAATCAGAGTAATATTTTCTGCATCGAAATAATGTCGATATTCCTCGTTGTCATCCACCAACCAGTCAATCACCTTCCCAAGATCGTCTAACTCCTTGCTGATAGTGTTTTGACCAAAACATTGAGCATCCTTGATGTCAGATAAGTCGGTTGACAACACACCGTTATGAGAGAAATTCAACTTAACGAAGAAGATACCAGACTGCGCCATGGACTCCGCTACAAGGTTCCAGGCACCCCAATCCTTGAAGCCCTTAAAACCATGACAAAACACGGCAATAGGAGCCTTTCGTGCATTGGGATTAAACGTTACATCCAGACTAATAACCAGGTCGTTAGCGCCAGGCAGCTGGATTTCCTCTTTGAATGTATTCAATCGAGTTAAAGCTTTTCAAAATGGTCAGCGGCGTCAAATGCCTTGGCATCTTTACCAACACGGATGATGTTAACCTCGTTGATGCTGTCGCCCTGTGCAATAGAGTTGACCACTTCCATACCGTTTATTACATAACCAAAAACGTTGTAACCACCATCCAGGTGTGGTGTAGGCGTATGGGTAATATAAAATTGACTACCGTTTGTATTTGGCCCGGAATTGGCCATAGCAACGGTACCTGCTTTGTCGTGGCTTAGATCAGCATGAACTTCGGTTTTAAACCGATATCCGGGTCCGCCATATCCGTTACCCATTGGGTCACCACCCTGAATAACAAAATTTGGAACTACCCGGTGCCAAACCATTCCATTAAAGTAAGGCTGGCCAAGTTCTTTGGCGTTGTTTTCTATGGTTCCTTCAGCCAATCCTACAAAATTTGCAGTAGTAAGAGGGGCCAATTCAGGCTCAAGTTTGATGTAGATATCACCCTTCGAAGTGATGATCTCTGCGTAAAGTCCGTCTTGTAAATCCAATTTCTTAATTATTTGTTTATAGGGGTTTCCGCACGAAACGGCGGCAAAAATAAAAATAACACCTAGAAGCTTCTTCATGCCTTTAAATCTTTGGGCAAAAATACAATAGTACCTCAAAGAACGAGTTTCTGTTTTACATCATTTTACGACATTTTAAGCGGGTTTTACCTTTCAATAGGGTAACGCTATGGTATCATCGCACTAAAGTCTACAATTTGCCTAAAAGAGTCCACCGTATTTTGTAATCTTGCACCTGATTTTATGAGCTTAGAACTGGAAATCGACAAGCGCAAGACGTTTGGCATTATTAGCCACCCGGACGCAGGAAAAACAACACTTACCGAAAAACTCTTACTATTTGGTGGAGCCATTCAGGTTGCGGGTGCCGTAAAGAACAATAAAATTACCAAAACAGCTACCTCTGATTTTATGGAGATAGAAAAGCAACGTGGTATTTCGGTTGCAACGTCGGTAATGGCATTCGACTACAAAAACAAACTGGTAAACATTCTGGATACACCAGGTCACCGCGACTTTGCTGAAGACACGTTCCGAACGCTAACGGCGGTAGACAGTGTAATACTCGTTATTGACTGTGTTAAAGGAGTTGAGGCACAAACACGACGCCTGATGGAAGTGTGCCGAATGAGAAATACACCGGTGATTGTTTTCATAAATAAACTTGACCGGGATGGAAAAGATCCGTTCGACCTGCTCGATGAACTGGAAGAAGAACTCAGTATATCGGTAAGACCTTTGAGTTGGCCAATTAACATGGGGCGCGACTTTAAGGGTGTTTACCTTCTGCACAACCAGTCACTCAACATTTTTGAAGCCAGTAAAACACGAAAAGCTACTGATTATACCAAGGTAGAAGACCTGAGCGACGGAATTTTGGATGAATTGGTTGGAGAACGAGACGCAAACCAACTTCGAGAAGATGTTGAGCTTATCGAAGGTGTGTATGAGCCTTTTGACGAAAGTTTGTACAAAGAAGGCCTTTTAGCCCCGGTATTCTTTGGTTCGGCGGTCAACAACTTTGGTGTTCAGGAGCTGTTAGATACGTTCATTCAGATTGCACCTGGCCCACAGCCTCGTCACACAGATAAGCGGGAAGTGGAACCCGATGAAAGTAAGTTTACCGGATTTGTGTTTAAGATTCACGCGAACCTTGACCCGAAACATCGCGATCGAATTGCCTTTCTACGCGTGTGCTCAGGCGAATTTAAGAGAAACAAATTCTACCATCAGGTACGCCTCGATAAAGACCTCAAGTTTAGCAACCCGTACAACTTCTTAGCTCAGAGTAAAAATGTAATTGACAGCGCTTTTCCCGGCGATGTGATCGGATTATACGATACCGGCAATTTCAAAATTGGCGATACGCTTACCGAGGGAGAGGAGATGATGTATAAAGGTATACCGAGTTTTTCTCCTGAAATATTCAAGGAAGTGATAAACCTCGATCCTATGAAGAGCAAACAACTCGAAAAGGGGATTGAGCAGCTAACCGATGAAGGTGTAGCGCAGTTGTTCAGACAAGATCCTGGTAATAGAAAATACATTGGTGTTGTAGGTGAGCTGCAATTCGAAGTTATACAATACCGTCTCGAACACGAGTACTCAGCAAAATGCCGATTTGAAGCCCTGGCGTTTCACAAGGCGTGTTGGATGACTGGCGACAAAGACAAAATCGATGCATTTTGTCAATACCGACCCAAAGAAATTGTAGTAGACAAAGATGGAAATCGCGTCTATCTCGCTTCTTCACCCTATGTTTTACAAATGGCGAGAAGCAATAACCCGGATGTCACGTTCCACGAAACATCAGAATTTAAAGTGTAATTAAACGCTACTTCACGCGTTGTAAGTCAAGGTCGTGAAAGTCATAACTAAAATCAATGGCCGGTGAAATGCCCTTCATCTTTATCGACTGAGCCTTGCCATTTTCGTCCAGGGTAAATGATGCAAATGCATCACAGTTCATATCCCGGTATTCCCATTTGATGGCAAACGTATTTGCCTGATAGAAATACATTGGTCCAATGAGCTTGGGAGATCTTGTACAGGAAAACCACAACTGACCATCACGATCTTCGATAACCACTTCGCCAAACCAGTTGTCTTTATACGTTCCAATAAAATTCTCTGGTTTGAGGTGTTTTGTTTTTGCCCTGGAAACGGTTTCCCATACAGAAGCCACAACCGAATCGGCGTAGGTAGAGTTACGATTCAGGTACGACTCCATTCTGCCAACCCAGTCGCCAGCAGGCAAACCGAGCAAACGATCTTCAATTGCACGGGTAACCGATACGAAGCTGTAACCACCCGGATCGCAGTTGGTAAGTACCACAACACCCGCGTTTCGTTCTGGAATTAATACGGTGTGCGACAACATGCCTGGCATTCCTCCCGTGTGCGACACCGTTGTATATCCGTTTTTATCTGCAAGTTTCCAACCTAAGCCATAGGCCGTATAATGATTCCGGTAGGGCTGGGGAGGAGTTGCGTTAAATGCGATATTGGTGTGTGCTTTCCACATTTGATTGTGATTTCGCTCCGAAATAAACGGTGTGGAATCAGACAGTCGTCCTCCGTTGAGGTGCATTAACATCCATTTGGTTAAGTCATCTACGCTGGCATAGATTCCTCCGGCAGCACCAATAGCCCGATTTTCTTCGTATCCCTTTAATTCAACAAGTTGACCGTCCTCAACGCGGTGGGCCTCAGCTACATTTGACTTGTCTTTGAGGTTTACGTAAAAAGCAGCTGACGATTGCATACCCAGCGGCTTCATTATCTGAGTTTCTACAAATTGATCCCATTCCATGCCGCTAATACGTTTCACTACCTCACCGGCTACCATATACAGTAAATTGTCGTAGTCGTACTTGGTTCGAAAAGCCGAAACCGGTTTTTGATATTGAAAACTGTTTAAGATGTCTTTTATCGTGTAATCTCCACCAGCCGGAATAAAAAGAAGGTCTCCCGCACCAAGTCCAAGACCGGAACGGTGGGTGAGAAGGTCTATGATGTTGAAATTTTCCGTTACATAGGCGTCGTACATCTTAAACTCCGGTATGTAGGTTGTTACCTTGTCGTTCCAGTTAAGTTTGCCCTGATCCACCAAAAGGCCTAGAGCCATGGATGTAAATGCTTTCGAATTAGAAGCAATAGAGAACAACGTATGGTGGTCGACCTTGGCTCCCGAATTAGTTGAAGCAATGCCATAACCTTTGGATATAGTCACTTTTCCATCCTGAATAACAGCAACTGCTATCCCGGCATGAGGAAATGTGTTCATGGACGACTGAACAATGGAGTCGACAAAGGTTTCGCTTACGGTTTGACCATATGCCATCTGCAGGCAAGTCAACGCCGACAAGAGGAATAGAATTTTCTTCATCTTTTTAAGTGTTTGTGGCGAATATAAACGAGACTTGGAAGCCAGCCTAAAGATCGTTGGTAAAGTGTTCTTTTCGTTTCTCTTTTCCGAATTTTTCCTTGTTGTATTCCGATGACTTACCTTTTGGAATGGACAGGGACTTCCATTGATCGTTTTTCAGCATCTTGGCTAAAAATACAATTTGCCCTACGTGATATGAATAGTGACACAATTGACGGTTAACTGCATCTGGTATGGTATGTCCCATGTTTCGGATGTACACCAATTGATCAAAATTCTCCTCGCTTATTGACTCTATAGCCTCAAAAAGACAGGCCCAGCCCTTATCCCAATAGTCTACAACTTGTGATCGGGTAGAGAAGTCATCCAGTTCGAATTCTAAATCGCGGTTACGCCATTCCTTTTCGCCGTCAGTTGTCCAAAAGTCTGTCCATCGCGATAGCATGTTACCTGCCATGTGCTTGGCCACGATGGCAACCGAGTTCGACTCTTCGTTTACGGTTTTAAAAAGTTGCTCGTCTGTCAATTGTTCCATGGCCTTGTCGCCTAGAGATTTGTAATACGTAAACTGTCGTGTTACGCTCGAAATGTAGTTTTCTATATATGTATTGTTCATGTCGCAAGTGTTTGATAGGCAGTACCTATATGTTCAATAATGTCAGAAGCAATTAGTGCCTCCATGCTCTGTTTTTGGGCAGCAATATCGCCGGCCAAACCATGTAAATGAACGCCTAGAATCATGGCGTCTTTGGCCTGGTATCCCTGTGCCAGTAAACCGGTGAGTATCCCGGTTAGTACGTCGCCCGACCCACCGGTAGCCATTCCGGGGTTCCCTGTTGAGTTAAAATAAAGACTGCCTTCTGGTGTAGCCATTACACTGTAAGCGCCTTTTACCAGTAAGTAACAGGAGTGCGTTTTGGCAAACTCCTTCATAAGCTCCAGTTTTTCTACATCAGAGGACCATCTTCCAACAAGACGTTCAAACTCTTTAGGGTGCGGAGTCAGGATACAATTGGATGGTAATTGCCTTAATAATTCCTTGTTTTCGGATAGAAGGTTAAGCGCATCTGCGTCCAGCACCATAGGTCCGTCGCAGTGTTGCAGTATACTCGTTAATAGATTCAGGGTTTCAGATTTTTTGCCAATACCAGGCCCAATCCCAATGGCAGAAGTAGTGGTAATCTCCGTTGGTATCAGAAAGTCTTCACCAGGATTGGAATCTACCATCGCTTCCGGGATGGCTTGCTGAAGTATGGAGTACCCGATATTCGGGATGTGTACGGTTACCAACCCGGCACCTGATCTTAAACATGCCCTGGCCGCCAAAACTGCTGCTCCCATTTTCCCCTTCATACCCGCAATAAGTGTTGCATGTCCGAATATGCCCTTGTGGTCAAACGCATTTCTGGCACGAACACACTGCTTTGCGAAATTCCTGCCAACCCAGAACGTGTCACTGTCTTGTTGGTTAATTGCGTCAGCATCCAAGCCAATTGGTAAAACGATGAGTTTTCCTGTAATCTTTTGAAAGTCGGGGAGTAGGAGTGCTAGTTTGGGGGCCTCAAATGTGAGTGTATACGCCGCGTGTATGGCCACTGCTGTACTATTTATCATAGATGGCTCTGCAAACAAACCAGAAGGCATGTCAATAGAGATAACCAGGTTTTTGGAGCGATTAACCTCCTGAATAACGTCTTCGCATAGCCCGGTAACGGGTCGACTCAAACCGTATCCAAATAGAGCGTCTATCACAATGGAGTCAGGAACTAGCCTTAAATGATGTATCTCAGTAACGAAATGTACTTCAATGCCACGGGCAGTGGCCTGTATCAAATTTTTTTCGAAATCTGCACTTCCGGTTTCTCGTAATTGAATAACCGAGACCACTACAGATTTGTTATTTTCATATAGATGCCTCGCGATAGCAAGGCCATCACCACCGTTGTTTCCCATTCCACATATTACATGGAAACACAACCTGTCCTGAAAGTGGTCCAGTATCCAGGACGAACAGGCTTTTGACGCCCTTTCCATCAGTTCATAGGACGAAATATTTTTTGATTCAATCGTTTGATTGTCAACATGTTGCATCTGTCTACCAGTGAGGATCTTCACAGTGGAATAATTCTTGTAAATATACGATCAAACAGCTCAAATCTTGCCATCTCAAGGGTGTAAATTTGTGCTGAAATACCATTGAATGATTTGAATTTTATGTGCAGAATAATTCTGTTGACCCTATGCGTCATTATCCTCGATATTTCGACGCGGGCGCAAGTGTTGATTCCGTATCGCGATGGGCACCAGTGGGGGCTAGCCAATGATTCGTTAGATGTGGTTGTCTCACCGCAATATGATTCCATCGTAATCGAACGTTCGGTATACTACCGTGAGCCCTTTTGTGTGGTTCTTAAGGACGGCAAGTACGGCGTTGTCTCCAAGGATTCGGTCCTAATCCCTCCGCAGCTTAATTCTCCTAAAATTCTGACCAACCCAATGTTCGTTCTTGACGAAGTGGGACCCTCACCCAGTGGTCATGCAAAAAAGATAGTGTATAACCGAAATGGACAGCGGTTGTTCAACGATACGCTTCTCGAGTTCAGCCGAATATTTCGTCAATATGTTTCGTCCGAGAATAGGGGAACGTCCAAAGATCATAGCCACAAGGAACTCTATGTGTTAACCCATAAAGATGGCTTAAAAAGTGTGGTCAGTTTTAATGCCCAAACGCAAGAAGTGGAGCAATGGTTGTTGAAACGAAAAGAGCACATTGAAATTTCGGGAAATGATCAGAAAGCCTATTTATCGATTTACCACAGATATTTCAACAGCCCTCTCCTTATAACGGTTCCCCAATACGTATGGACCGTGGATGGATCTAAAGTGTCTGCCAAGACCGCTCCCCCGAAACCCAAACCAGTTAAGGGGTACTACGAAGTGCATTACGATCGAAAGAAGGGCAGATACGTTTTATGGGGAATGTTTCAAGAAGCAGTAGATCAGCACTTTGCGTCCATTGGTCTACCGTGGCAACAGCCATATTATGGATGTGGTGGCACCTACGATATGGGTGGATACACGACTCCTCCTTCCCGACACTTTATTTTCAGCGAGGTAAATAACGAAGTGGTGCTGATTACACGTTCCAACTATGGGTGGCTGAGACAATACAACACCGTTTATGGTCTTGAAAAACAAGAGGATACAGTATCGATCGGAAGCATAACAAGTCTGAAGTCGAGTATCAGAAATTATAAAGGGAGATCGCCAATTGCTCCAGTTAATCCAGTGTTTCAATCCAATATATGGTACCATAACTACGTAGAGTATACACATCGTGGTAAAAAGGGATTTATTTCGCCCCTGGGTGCTGTGGAGGCAAAGTATGATTCCATAACAGGAATGCTCTGGCAAGGTAAATTGTACTTTGTAGTAGGGCAGTTGGGTGAAGACGGCAGGTATAGTTTCGGACTTGTAGACGTAAAGGGTACACCAGTTTTACCAATTAAATACCAGTCTATCAGGGATACCGGCGTGACCCAAAACGAAATCGAATACTTAACCGTCGTAGACGCCAACGGTGTTCACCTATACAAAGACGGAAAGTTAGGGCAGGCCTACGACGAGGTTTTGCCACTCGACCATGAGTTTACCCGTATATCTGTAAAGAAAGACGGTAAGTATGGCCTGATTGGGCATGTTGCTCTTGATCCACTGTTTACCGACCGCGTTATTGGGCAACAGAAGATATTTGGCACTCCCTATTGGATATTGGTTGACAACAATGGTCGTTTTACCGGATACGGCAACGACAAAGGAAGGGTTTTCTACACAAAAAAGGGCGACTAACGCCGCCCATAAGAATAATGATTGTATCTATTTAAAGTGTCGAGGGACACACATAGTCAGTACGAGGTAACTCCGTTTTTTGGATGGCATCAAAGCCACCGGAAACGTCCGTTATATTGTGATAACCTCTGGATTTAAGAATCGATGTGGCTATCACCGATCGATAACCTCCGGCACAGTGAATGTAGAAGTTATCTTCCTTTGGAAATTCAGCTAAATGGTTATTCAGGAAGTCAAGTGGAGTAAGGTGAGCTCCTTCCAGGTGTTCTGCGTCGTATTCCCCTTGTTTTCGAACATCAAACACCGGGTTTTGTGTGTTTTTCCACTCATTGGCGAACGCCGTTGCGGAAATGGACCGAATCTTATCAATTTCCTTGCCTGCTTCAACCCAGGCTTCCATGCCACCTTTAAGGTATCCAATTGTATTGTCGAACCCAACACGGCTCAACCGCGTAATAGCTTCTTCTACCTGATTTTCTTCTACTACCAATAGAATAGGCTGATTAACGTCTTTGATCATGGCACCAACCCAGGGGGCAAAACTTCCATCAAGACCGATAAATATACTTCGAGGTACAAAGGCCTGCACAAATTTCTTTTGATGACGGACATCCAGAATCAGAGCCTCTGTCTCGTTTGCGGCAACCTCAAACTCATCAGGGGTAAGTCCTTTGTTACCCTTTGAGATTACCTGTTCAATGCTGGCATATCCGTTTTTATTCATGGCTACGTTCATTGGGAAATAGGCCGGAGGGGGAGTCAACCCAGTGGTAACCTCCTGTACGAACTCCTCCTTGGTCATGTCGGCTCGCAACGCGTAGTTCATCTTCTTTTGGTTGCCTAGTGTGTCTACGGTTTCCTTCATCATGTTTTTCCCACATGCTGATCCAGCACCATGACCCGGGTAAACAATTACCTCATCCGAAAGAGGCATTATTTTGGTTCGCAAGCTGCGGTACAAAATACCAGCTAACTCTTCTTGTGTAAGATCAGCCGCTTTTTGTGCAAGATCCGGTCGGCCCACATCGCCAAGAAACAAGGTGTCTCCTGAGAATATACTGTGGTCGTTACCATTTTCGTCACGGAGTAAATAAGTGGTACTTTCCATGGTGTGCCCAGGTGTATGCAGAGCAATAATAGTTACGTCACCAAGCTTAAACTCTTGATTATCTTGTGCTACCACGCAATCGAACTTCGGTGAAGCAGTAGGGCCATATACAATGTCGGCTCCGGTCTTTTCGGCCAGTGTAAGGTGACCACTCACAAAATCAGCATGAAAATGCGTTTCGAAAATGTATTTAATCACTGCACCGTTTTTATTGGCGGTGTCGATATAGGGTTGAACCTCTCGCAGCGGGTCAATGATTGCTACTTCACCATTTGATTCAATGTAGTAAGCTCCCTGAGCCAGGCATCCGGTATAGATTTGTTCTACCTTCATGTATAAATCCATTTAATTGATTGATACAAAGGTACGGCATAAGCATAGGGTCATGAAAATGATAACCATCATTTTTTCCTATGATCAAATAAAGCTTGGGTATGCGTTAAGGAGAAATGAGGTTTCCCGGATCGACTAAAGAGCCTACATGGAGGTTTTTTTGATGCACGGATAACCCTCGAAAATCGAAAAAAAATATGTTGATTTGCCGCAGAGATAAAGCGTAATGAAATTCAACACGAAAACAATACATGCGGGCGTGCATCCCGACCCTGCTACCGGTGCTATTATGACACCAATTTACCAGACTTCTACGTATGCACAGTCAGCTCCTGGCGAACATAAAGGGTTTGAATACAGCAGAACCCATAATCCTACCCGAACCCAGTTACAAGACAACCTGGCTGCACTCGAAGGTGCCAAACATGGCTTGTGTTTTAGCAGTGGTATGGCAGCGATTGACGCCGTGGTAAAACTATTGGCCCCTGGCGATGAAGTTGTGTCGACCAATGATTTGTATGGAGGCTCGTATAGAATCTTTACTAAGATCTTTGAACACTATGGCATCAAGTTTCACTTTGTTGATATGGGTAATCTCGACGAAGTTAAAAAGTGTATAAACGCTAAAACCAAGCTAATTTGGGCCGAAACGCCAACCAACCCTTTGCTGAGAATTGTTGATATAGAAGCCATATCGGCCATTGCTAAAGAAGCTGGTGCGCTGTTGTGTGTTGACAATACGTTCGCCTCTCCTTACTTACAAAACCCAATGAAGTGGGGTGCCGACATCGTAATGCATTCGGTAACCAAATATCTCAACGGACATTCCGACGTGGTAATGGGTGCTCTGGTTTTTGATTCAGACGATCTGCTTGAACGATTAAGCTTTATTCAGAATAGCTGTGGAGGCACACCAGGCCCTCAGGATTGCTTTTTGGTGTTACGCGGTATAAAAACACTGCACTTACGCATGCAAAGACACTGTGAAAATGGCAAGGCTGTAGCTCATTACCTGGCCAACCATCCCAAGGTGTCAAAAGTATACTGGCCTGGATTCGAATCACATCCGAATCACGACGTGGCTACCCGCCAAATGAACGACTTCGGAGGAATGATGTCGTTTACGCTTCACGGAGACAGCATTGAAGAAGCACACGCGGTTATAAGCAAAACCAAATTGTTTACACTGGCAGAGTCACTAGGGGGAGTTGAATCGCTCAGCGGCCACCCGGCAAGCATGACTCATGCTTCCATTCCAAAGGAGGAAAGAGAAAAAGCCGGTTTAAAAGATTCATTGATCCGCCTCAGCGTTGGAATTGAAGACGTAGATGATTTGATTGAAGATCTGGCTCAGGCAATTGGTTAATGTATTTGTTAGCCCTTGCCATAGCACCTGGACTCGCCATTAGCATTTACATCTTTTGGAAAGACCGTTATGATCGTGAACCAACCCGCTTGTTGATTCTTGCATTTATTCTTGGTTTTCTAAGCACGATTCCCGCGGCCTGGCTGGAAGGTAAGATCGACAGTTTGGGTATTATTCACGCAAGCAGTGTAGCTAAAACCGCGGTTTATGCCTTTGTAGGTGTGGCCATTATTGAAGAAGCGGTTAAGTTCTTGGTCGTATTTAGATTTTTATATCCGAAAAAGGATTTTGATGAACCGTTTGATGGCATTACCTATTGCGTTATGGCTTCAATGGGCTTCGCAACGCTCGAGAACATTGCCTACGTAATTGATTATGGAGCCACAACGGGCTTTATGCGAATGTTTACGGCGGTTCCTGCACACGCTGCATTTGGTGTGATTATGGGTTATTTTATGGGATTGGCAAAGTTTGACGAAGAACGGTCAAACACCTACCTGGCCTATGCACTGTTTGCGCCAACTATACTGCATGCGGCATACGATTTCCCTTTATTGATAGACGAAGGTGTTGTACCATGGTTAGATCATTACCGTTTATTGGGGGCTTTGATAACGTTGGCAATCGGTATTTGGTTATCGAGAAAAGCCATTCGTATTCATCAATACAACTCACCCTTCAAGAATGGCAAACCAGGCACCTCGTAATAAAGAAGAGCTGAAACATTTTCTGGATGCCTGGGTGGAGAAAACCAATGTTAAAGGTTTTATCCAACACGATCCCATTACAATTCCGCATCGCTTTACAAAGCAGCAGGACATTGAGATTGCCGGATTCTTTGCCGCCATTATGGCCTGGGGGAATCGACAGACCATTATTAACAAGTGTGGCGATCTGCTCCAACGAATGGATAATGCACCTCACGATTTTGTACTGAACCATTCGGATAGAGAAGCTCGAGTTCTCAAGGGCTTTGTGCACCGTACGCTAAACGAAACCGACGTATTGTTTATACTCGATTTCTTTAAAAGGTGGTATCGGGCAAACGAGAGTCTCGAACAGGCGTTCACCCAACATATGACAAAGGGCGACAATACCGTTGAGACAGGTTTAAATGGTTTTTACTCGAACGTATTCTCAACTCAATGGCCATCTGAGCGCACGCGAAAACACATAGCCGCACCCCACAAGAAATCGGCTTGTAAGCGATTAAATATGTTTCTGCGCTGGATGGTTAGAAATGATGGGAGAGGTGTTGATTTTGGGCTTTGGAGATCCATATCTACCTCGCAACTGATATGTCCGCTTGACGTACATGTACAACGCGTTGCTCACGAACTTGGCTTGTTGGCGCGCAAACAGGCCGATTGGAAGGCAGCCGTTGAGCTAACCAACGCACTAAGGGAGTTTGATGCCCGCGACCCCGTGCGCTACGATTTTGCCCTGTTCGGACTGGGATTGTCGGGGTTCCCAAACAAAAAAGGCTCCCACTGAGTGGAAGCCTTTATTAGTATCTTAGTATGACAATTACTTCACAGTCAACGGCTTGGTAAACATACCGAAGTCTGTTCTAAGTTGTACGTAGTAAACACCAGTGCTCAAACCTGTAAGATCAACACCTACCGTGTTTTGACCTGGGTTAAGCTGACCAGCGTTTGTATTGCTTACTTCTTGTCCTGATGTATTTAACACCACTACGTCTACGTTAGATGCAGCGCGTAGATCGAATGTAACGTTCGCGTTGTCAAGAGCAGGGTTTGGATATACACTGAACTTGCTTTCTCCAGCCATATCAACAACGCCAAGATTTGTTTGTACGGCGTATGTAGCCTGATGTACTTCCTTGGTAGCTCTGTTTTGAACCCATACGGCAACCATCAGGTTCTCAAAATCCTCAACGGAGTGAGTTGTATTGTGGTTGATCCAGTTGGCAGACTGTCCGTTCGGTGGAAGGGTGTATTCTCCTTTGAAATCCCACGTGTACGACTTGTTAACTTTAGTATCTTTGGTTAGAGCACCAAGATCGTCACCTGTAGCGTTTGTAATCATTTTCTTCATTACCTGAAGGAATTCTGTTTCGCCATTGGTTTTTTCGTTGTTGAATGTCTCTTTCTCAATGATAGCAACATGAAGGATGTTGGCACCTGCGAAGTCAGAGGCAGGGTCGATTTCAACGTCAACCTCTACGTGCTTACCCCATCGTACAAGCTCAGCCTTGATGTCCATAAATGCAGGACGTGAGGTATAATCTGTATGAAGACCTGCTGTGAAAGAGTTTGCGTTTTGATCCCATTCACCGTCTAGCTCCATTCTTGGAACAGAGTTGATGCTGTAGTAGTTACGACGCTCGTTCGATTCAGCAGTACAATATGGGTCACCAGTACTTGGCCAGCTTTGCTGATACTTGATGTAAACACACTCGTCTTCTTTTCCGTTAATAACGTTGTGGAAGTTGGTGTTACCAGGAGTACAAGGTCCGCAAGTGGATGATGTAAATACTTCGTAAAGAGGTTTTCTTACATATACTTTGTCGTGTACCCGGATATCGATGCTAACTTCATCATTTTCCTTATTACCATCTTCCATACCATTTGGGTTTGAAGTCCAAATGTCGATAGAATAAGGACCTGAAACTGTTGGGATAAAAGGAGTGGCATGGGTAAAATCGTGGTAAGCACCACTGGCAATGTTTACACCAGTAACGTTCTCAGTAACGGTATCGCCACCGTTCACCACATAGTGAAGGTCGAAGCTGGTAAGTGCCCGAGAACCAACGTTACGAAGGTCTCCTTTGATGTTAATAGCACCTTTGGAAAGCTCGTAATCAGGTACCATGTCGGTACTGTTCATCATAATGTCTTCAGTTGCCTGAACACCTGGGTAGAAAGCATAGTAAACGTTATCCGCCGATGTAGCGTCGTTGGTTGCACGACCTAGAAGCGCTGGAGAACCTGGGATAGAGATTGCAGTATTTTCGTCAATCTGAATACCAGCCGAAACGGTAGTTCTTCCAGTACATTGCTGACCTTGAGCGGTTACACACTGATTACGCTGATCAACAATGTAGATGTTGTTTGTTCCTTCCTCAAGTACAATACTCCAGTACGCCCAGCCATTCTGAACGGTAGCGTTCTTAGCTGTGTTCATTTGAACCCAGAACTGACGGTTTGGAGACGAACCAAAGGTTTTAGTGATTAGGAAGTCACCTGTTCCAATTTCAAGACCCCAGATAGCAATGGTGTTATCTGGTATACTTGAGCTAGGAAGTGCTGCTGGAGTAACTCCAGGGTAGGAACCTACTGTACCAAAACTTACCATTCCACCTGCCACTTTGCACGTGGTGTAATCGGTTCCGTTGAAGTTAAATGTAAATGGTAGGTTGATGTCACCTGACCAGGAAGTAGATGGGCCTGTCAAAACAGTTGTCCAACCTCCAGGTAGACCACCGCCTACAGGGAACTCAGCATCCATGTTGATGTTGCCCGGGTTCTGACCCAAATCCCAGTCGAGCTGGTAATATTGGGAATAACCACACACGCTCATAAATAGAGCGAAAGCCAAAAGAGTAATTTTTTTCATTTCTAATATACTATAAGTAAATACTGTCTAGGGCCAAAAGTAACCATTTTTTAACACAGATTTTCGGCGTAAAACAAACAGAAATGTAAAAAAATACTTAAAGAAGTCTAACAAGCTCCTCTTGGGCGCTCACCGTTTTGTCGCGGGCATACCAGGTGTGTAGTTCGATATTGAATTCTTCATACGACCTGCCATTTGGATTTGCCTTGTATTCTCTCAGAAGATGCTGGGCTGGTTCAGGGCGAGGCCCCCAGGTGAATACAACTTCACTGGCTTCATCAATTGCAATGAGTTTCGGAATTGACTTTCCGCCATTGGTAAGGAAGTCGTTCATGATATCGGGGTTTTCATCTCTAAGGATTAGACGCAGCTCGATGTTTTCGTTCTCGCTGGCCATTTTTGCCAATAGAGGAAGGTTTTGCGCTGCATCGCCACACCATGCTTCGGTTAATACAATCCATCGTTGTTTGCCCTTTATTTTGGATATTTTTTCCCTTAGCTCGCCGTTCACCTGAACCGTCTTGTCCAGTCGTTTCATACGTCTCCGGTTAAGCGTAGTGAAATCCAACAAAGTCTCGGTTTGTTTTTCACCCGTGGTTTTTCCCACTTCTAACAAACCATCAATAAGGTCTAAGTATTCCTGATAGGTAAACGAGTTTGGAATCTCGTGATCAAATTTCATATGTGCATTCTTTTACACCTGAACAGTTTCAGGCTTTAAAAGTTTGCGTAATGCGTTGATTGCGAAGTCAATGTCGTCTGTAGTAGTGTAACGTCCAAAGGAGAAACGGATGGCTTGTCTGTCTTGAGGGTGGTTAATAGCTTCCAGTACATGCGACCCTTTGGTTGCTCCGGAATTGCAGGCAGAACCACCTGAACAACAAACGCCTTCAATATCCATCTGAAAAAGGAGTAGGGCATTGTTTTCCTGAGGAGGGAGAGAGCAGTTTAACACCGTATATAAGCCACCTTCGTAACTGGTATCACCATTGAACGAAACACTGGGCAGGTTCTTCTCGATTTCCGACATCATATAGTTTTTGATGCCAGAAATATGATTTTGCTCTTCTTCCAGGTTATTAAAGGCAATTTCCAACGCCTTTGCCAAACCAACAATTCCGACCACATTTTCCGTTCCGGCGCGATGATTGCTTTCCTGACCGCCACCGGTAATCATTGGTTTAAAGTTGAGGGCTTTATTCACATATAAAAAACCAATTCCCTTTGGACCGTTTAACTTATGGGCAGAACACGTAAGCATATCGGCACCAAATTCTTGTACGTCAAAGGCATAGTGCCCCATGGTTTGAACCGTGTCGCTGTGGAATAAACAGTTATTCGCTCTGGCAATTTCCGAAACCGTTTTATAATCCAGTAGAGTTCCCAACTCATTGTTGGCATGCATAAGGCTAATAATTGCACCCGGATTTTGTTCCGCTAATTCCCGAAGGTGAACCAGGTCAACGCGTCCTTGACCGTCAACGTTAACGAGATGGAGTTCAACACCGTCTTCCTGTGCAAGCTCTTTGCTGGTCTCGAGTACCGCTTTGTGCTCCACGGGAGAAGTGATGATGTTTCGAAGTCCAAGGTCTTTTACTGCACACCGTATGGCCATGTTATCGGCTTCCGTACCACCAGATGTGAAAATGATTTCTCGCGACTCAGCATTTATTGCCTTTGCTATGCTTTTTCGAGAGGTTTCGATAACAGCTTTTGAAGACCTGCCCAAACTATGTGTGGCAGATGGATTCCCATAGGTGTTCTTCATAACATTGGTCATGGCCTCGATTACGAGGTCATCCATTGGCGTTGTAGCCGCATTGTCTAAATAAACTCTTTTCGTCGATATCATTCTGTATTCCGTTATGCTAATATCTCCACTAAACTGCAAAATTAAGCGAAT
>JAEPQQ010000031.1:19478-22230 GCA_017640445.1 Bacteroidia bacterium
CCCCAGAATTTTATACGCGAGTTTTGATAATAAATACTCGCTTTGAATCTGACCTTCAATTGGGGCGCATTCCACAATGTCGAAACCAACTATTCGTTTGGTTGAGCAGACCTGCCGAAGAAGTTCCAAAACATCATAGTACAACAGCCCACCGGGCTCTGGTGTCCCAACTGCAGGAACAATGCTTGGATCAAAGCCATCCGCGTCTACAGTAATATATACAGTGTCACTTAGGTGTTCGAGAACCGACTCTATATAATCAGATTTCCCTTGAATTTCGTGGGCATATAAGGTTTGAATTTGTTCTGAATTTTTAATCAGTTCAGCTTCCTCCTTACACTGCGCCCTGATGCCCACCTGACTCATGCGAGCACCTGTTTCATGAATACGGGCCATCACACAGGCGTGCGACAGTTCATTGCCCTCATAGGAGTGGCGCAAATCCGAGTGCGCATCAATCTGCAGAATAGAAACGTCATTGTAATGCTTCTGAAACGCCCTGAAAAGCCCTAGAGTAACGGTGTGTTCTGCACCAAAACTCATAACAAACTTCTTATTGGTTAAATGGGCATTGGTTTGAGCTTCGATAAGTCGGACAGCGTCCCAATCAACGTTTTGGCCAAAATCCGTAACCTCTTGTGTTGCTATACCTAGCTTGGAATAGGTTTCCTGTTGCAACTCTTCATCATACAATTCAACATAGTGAGAGGCTTGTAATAAGGCGCTAGGCCCCTTGTTGGATCCTTCCAAATAGGATGAGGTATGTTCGTACGGCAGCAATTGAAGCACTACCTTGCTAGAATCGTATTGGTAATGCTCAACCTCCTCAATACCCAGGAAGTTGTGCGCAGAATCGTAGAATTTCAAGGCGATTTTTTAATTACAAATGCAAAAGTAACGGTTGTGGACAACAGTCTCGTTTTACTTTCATATTTGAAAAAATTCAACGTACTTGCACCTCAAACATTAGTAGAAATGAGAAGAAGCTTATCCATCATCTTAAGCCTGCTGTTCGTATTCGTTGTGTCCAGCTGTGGCAAACGTCAGTATGCACATCTTACCGGTTTTCAATTCAACGGGAAAACCAAAAAGGAAAAGGTAAAAACGTATTCACATTACGTTCACCCAAAACAGAAGTTAGAGACAACGGCCGAAGACGACCAGGACCATATAAACGAGGTGATTGACAATACGGATGAATCCGTGGCAATGGATAATCAAGAGCGTGTGATGGACATTAATTTGTTAGATGCTACATTAGTTGTGGTGTCTAAAAAGGCTGAGAAAAAGCGTTTAATTACGCCTAAGGTTGTAAAGCCTGTTGCGGGAACGTCATCCAAATCGAGCCACGCCAAACCGGTTGATCGTACGCTTAAGAAGATCAAGAAGAAGGCCCAAAAGGCTACCAGCAAAAACGATGGAGGTCTTATCTATTGGATTCTCGTAGTGTTGCTGGTACTGCTGGTACTTACCTTACTAAAAGAGCTGCTTGGGGCGCTCTACCCAATATTGATTCTGGCAATACTGATAGTTCTTATCGGGCACTTGATAGGTCTTTGGTAAGACCTATTTCGCTCGTTCTACGTATTCCCCGGTTCGGGTATCTACTTTTATTTTCTCACCTTGTTGAACAAACAAAGGTACCTGTACAGTAGCACCGGTTTCAAGTGTTGCCGGCTTTAACGGATTGTTCGCTGTATCACCTTTTATGCCTGGTTCGGAATAGGTAATTTCCAATACCACATGGTTTGGAGCATCGGCCATGATAGCATTACCTTCATCGAGGTAAACAGTTAGCATCATTTCCTCCTTAACAAACTTCATAGCATCGCCCAGCATCGATTCCTCAATCTGCATTTGTTCGTACGACTCCGTGTCCATTAAAACCAGGTTGGTGCCATCCTTATAAAGGAACTGCATCTGTTTCTCTTCAACCCGAACAACGTCAATGTTTTCACCTGACCGGAATCGATAGTCGGAAGATTTACCCGTAATCGCATTCTTCATCTTTACCTGATAGAATGCCCCACCTTTGCCAGGCATGGTGTGTTTATAGTCAACTACGCGACATAATTGACCCTGATGTCTTATAAATAAACCTCTTGAAAGGTCGGAAGTATTTGCCATTGATTTTTCTTTTGAGCAAAAATAGAAATCTCTTTAAGAATTCACAGAGCCAAACCGTGCACTGATAAAACATTGCTCCATATCGGTAAAACTGGCTTTGGCCCAGGCAATTGCTTCGTCTTGTTCCACTGTGTCCTCAATTGTGTTTAATACAGCGAGAAACGCCTTCCAGTAAGGAATAAGGTCTTGACCGTAACCTCCATAAAACGCAAAGCCCGAGTCGTTCAGGTTGGGGTTGAGCTTGAGTTGTTTTTCTATTACGGCTCCTCCTAGTGTAGATCCTTCAATAACATACATTCTGCCTAAAAACTGGGCTCTGGTGCCTGGAACGTCGAGTTCCGTCACACTAACATGGGATGGATCAATACCCTGCTTCCGAAGATCTTCTTCCAGAAGGGTAGTTTTTCGACGGCTGTCGAGGTTAAGATCCAATCCAAAGGTTTTACCGAGTTCATCCCACTGGCGTTCCCATGCAGCTATGTATGAATAGTTGGCAACCAGGAGCTCCGAATATTGAGTAGAGGTAAGGCTTCGATCCATAATCTCGCGACCATAACTGTGCTTTTCAGCACTCATGTGCTCTTGGGTGGTGGCTGCTTTTATTCGTTCGTGTAACATCTTATTT
>JAEPQQ010000031.1:22240-40099 GCA_017640445.1 Bacteroidia bacterium
TTAAAAATAATGTCGCGATTATACAACGAATCCTCAAACTGCCAACTGTTTTATGGCGAGGATCACCATTGAGTTTTCAACAGCTACGGTAAAATACCTTGACCACCATCAAAACTCTACTATATATTTGCACCGAATTTGGTTCAGCAACTCCATTTCTTGTGGAGGCTGATGAAAATGGGAAAGAGGTGTGAAACCTCTACTGTACCCGCAGCTGTAAGCTCAGTATAGTGAGAAATATTCTTTGGTCACTGTCCCTTTGGGATGGGAAGACGTTTCTCCGAGTAAGTCAGAAGACCTGCCAGATTCAGCGAATTGCATTGCTTTCGGGTTAAAGGCATAGCAGGTTAATAAAACTCAATGGTTTGAGACTTAGAATTTTATTCGGGCTGATGTGCCTCAGTTTATCTGTATCCGTTATGGGACAGATCGACTCTGTTGTACTAAAGCAAACGATTCTGACACCCAGAGGAAAGACCAGGGTGGCTGTTCTCGACAGCCTGGAGGAATTTCAAGGTGAAACGATCGCAGAGGCTCTCGTTCAGAGAGGTCTTGCCTTCGTGCGCCTGCCAGCAGCCGGTGGATTAACAACGGTTTCTGTTCGTGGTGGGAATTCTGAACAAACTACCTTTTTCTGGAACGGTATTAGCATACAAAATACCCTAAATGGTAGTCTCGACCTCAACTTACTGCCTTCCGATGCATTTGACCGGGTTGAACTGAACTCAGTGAATTCGGGTAACACAGGAAGTGGAACCATTGCGGGCAGTGTTAGTCTTACCAGTAGTCGGTTTGACACGGCCAACAGGTTTTCTGCTCACGTCGGATACGGGTCGTTCAATCGCTTGTCTTACGGGTTGAATGCAACGGTTTTAGCACGTTCCACTGCAATTAAAGCAGTCGTATTTGGACGCAATGCCCAGAATAATTACCCTTATGAAGACCTCAGAGGCGAAGTGAGAAATCTCCATCACGCCCAGTTTGTAACAAACGGTTTCATTTATCAGCAGCGATTTTTCTTTAAACGATCCAATCCATTAACCATTCGGGTTTGGAACCAGGCTACTCACAGGGAAATTCCACCCACCCTGGTAGAGGCGCAATCGCAGAAGTACCAGCAAGACAGAAGTACTCGAATACAATCGGATTGGTCGGCCGTTTTTGGAAAGAAAAGACTTAAGCTAAATGCGGGACACTTCACAGAAGACCTAAACTACCAGGATAGTTTGTCAAACATCTATGGCGAGTACCGTTTTTACAATACAACGTTTATAGCCCAAATCTTACACCTGGAATCCCGAAATTTTTCTTACGGCATTGACCTGGAGGCCCGAGACTTCAGGGGGGTGTCAGATACGTTTTACAAAAAGGATCGACAGGAGTTTGCCCAGGCGTTACACTTGTCGTTTAAAAGGGGTAAATCGCATGTTCAGTCATCTGTACGATTGGTTCAATACAGTACCACAGATGATCGTCCGCTACTCCTATCGGTTAATTATACCTACCGATTGAAACGCGGTTTGCGAATATTAACACTACTATCGACCAACTACCGGATGCCAACCTTTAACAATTTGTATTGGCGTCCTGGTGGAAATCCTGATCTCGTATCAGAACGCAGTACAAATTCAGAGCTAACCTGCCTTGCATCGCGAAAGAAACTTCGCGGACGCGTCACTTTGTTTAGTAACTTCATCGAAGATCAAATTCGATGGTTACCCGGGGGAAATGGTTACTTTGAGGCTCAACAGGTCGTAGGCCAAACCCAGTGGAACAGGGGACTTGAAGCTGGATTAACATGGCGCAAGAAAAAGATCGATGCTTTTGTCAATACCAGCGTATTAAGATCAACTAAACTTCAGGATAATTCGCCGTTTACTGGAAATCAGCAAACGTACATCCCGCACCTGCAAGGTAACAGTGGTGTAGGGTATCGGTTTGGATCGTTAAAAGCCGCCTATCAAACCTGGTTTGTAGGTAGGCGATATACCGATGCGGAGAATACAGAGTATCTGCCCGGACTGATCATACATACCGTGAAACTAAGCTATGAAAAAGGCCGTATTCAGGCTACCGGTTCAATTGCCAATTTGGGCAATCTGTACTATACCTTAATGCCGTATACGCCCAATATTCCTAGAAATTTCAATTTAAAATTTTCATACACTTTTATTAAAAACAAGGAACAATGAAGCAATTTTTTACATCAGTTCTGCTATTTACATCAATGATTGCCAGCGCTCAGATTGGCTGGATGTCCACATTCGAGTCATTCAAATTGGATGGACAAGACACGTTCTGGAACGGCAGTGATGAGTCGGGAGGATTCTTTAACGGGAATGCCTTCTTCAAGAATTCGTACAACATAAACTGGAAGTCATGGAAGGGGTTCTCCGTATCGAATACCAAAGATTCTACGACCGAAGGCTATGGCAATCAGTACAGTGTAATGCGGGCAGTTGGTGCCAATTACACGGGCCAGTATGCAGTAGCGGGAGGCCACGGCCTGGTTACACTGTCAAAGCCTCAGACGGTTTCAGGGTGTTATATTACCAACTCTACGTATACAACCCTAAGCATGCGAAAAGGAGACCAGTTCGCAAAGAAATTTGGAGGTGATGATGGCAACGACGCCGATTACTTCCGGGTAATTGCAACGGGTTACAATGGCGTAGCAATGACAAGAGATACCTTTTATTTAGCCGACTACCGATTCGCGGATAACTCGAAAGATTACATAGTAGATAGATGGAAGTACTTCGACTTATCGAAGTTGGGTCAGGTTGATTCAATTCTGTTTACCATGGAAAGCTCGGATACGGGACAGCACGGTATGAACACGCCTGCCTATTTCTGCTTGGACAATTTTAACGCTCCAAAACCTTCTAAAGACACTAAAGGACTTGACTTCGAGAATGCAGGTCTTGCGGTAGATTCCAGCGAAAATGGCGACAGCCATGATGGAGGTTTCTTGTTTGACGAGTTTTTCTTTGTCAACAAATACAATAAGCAATGGAAGTCGTGGAGTGGATGGGCTGTATCGGCAACCACCGATACCACAGACGGAACGTATACCAATGATAAAAGCTCAATTACAGGAAAAGGAGCTAACAAATCGAAAACGTACATGACAGGCTTTGGGCGAGCTTCGATCTTGTTCCCACATACAGCGGAGAAGTTCCCTGAAACAGCGACAGAAAACACCTATGCATGTGCTATTTCCAATGCAACGTACCCATACAAATCGATGAAAGATGGCGACCAGTTTGCAAAGAAGTTTGGTGGAGAGACAGGTAACGATAAGGACTTCCTTGTTTTGAAGATATCGGGTGTAGACTACGATGGCAATGCCCTGGATACCGTTGAACACTATTTAGCCGATTATCGGTTTGATGATAACAGTGTGGATTACATCTCAAAATCCTGGGAGTGGGTTAACCTAAAAGAAGTTGTTGCCAATAAGGCGGTATCACGAATGGACTTTTGGTTAGAAGGTAGCGATACAGGACAGTATGGGCTCAATACGCCAGCTTATTTCTGTGTTGACCAGTTTCTGATGATGAACGACTTTGCGTCGGTTTGGAAGCGACCAGCCATTACCATGGGCTTGTATCCAAACCCGGCAAGCAACAACCTCTACCTCGACCTTACCGCTACTGTTGACAAGATTCGGATAGTTGATCTTGCCGGTAAAGTTTGTCTAACACAAGAAAGTAGCAACCACTACATCAATGTGTCAGATCTTACGCCAGGTATATATTCTGTAATTGCTGATACAGATTCTGGCCAGGTAATCGGTAAATTTGTAAAACAGTGAAAAAACTGTTAACACTCATTTGGTTGGCCCCTTTATTGGCCACGGCTCAATTCGATCCTGCTGGAGGAGAACCTGGAAGCAAGGCAATTCATAGAAATGATGCCGCTTTCGGATATTGGGCGGATTCGGTTAAGCTGGTAAAGGGACTACAGCAAATTAATAATCCAGGGCTTGGACCAGTTACACTGGGCCAGGCCTCGGATGCTCTTGGAGCGCCTGATAACTCAACCGTTAGCTTAGGTGATGGGGGGCAGGCCACCTTTTATTTCGACCAACCTATAGTGAACATTGAAGGGGCTGATTTTGCCGTATTTGAAAATGGGTTTAAGTGGCCAGGTGGTTACTTCCTGGAACTGGCATTTATAGAGGTGAGTAGCAACGGTAAAGACTTTGTTCGCTTTCCTGCAACGTCAAAAGCCGATACAACCAAACAGACGTCCAATCTTGCCTACATGGAGTGCGAGTGGTTCGACAACCTGGCGGGTAAACACCAGGCTCCCTATGGAACTCCATTTGACCTGGAGGAGTTAAAGGATTCTTCCGATGAACTGAAAATTGATAGCGTTCGATACATCCGAATTGTGGATGTGGTAGGAAGTCTCAATGACTCTTTTGCCAGCTACGACCAGTTTGGCACCAAAATCAACGAACCATGGCCCACAAACTTTCCTTCCGGCGGTTTTGATCTGGACGCTCTGGGTATACTTGAGTGGGCGGTTTCTACAAACGACTTACACGAAAGACAATTTCGTTTTGGACCCAACCCGGCACGGGCCAATGTAGACTTAAACGTTTACTTCGAGTTCGAAGAGGCATGGATTACAAATGGGCAGGGGAGCGTTATAGAACATTACGAAAACGGGCAAAGCCAATTGCTAGCTCCGAAATCCACTGGAATCTACTTTGTTCAATTTAAGACTCGAAAAGGTTTAATAACCAGACGTTTATGCGTGTACTAGGACTGTTGCTTATCACCTCTCTTCTGATTGCTTCGTGTGACGATGAGACCGTTTTACCTCCTGACCCGGTAGATATAGGTGCGCACGATGTATTGGTTTTAAATGAAGGTAACTTTCAACGAGGTAACGCCAGTCTGGGAGTATACAGTCCGGTATCGAATACGTATTCAAAGCAAGTTTTTAAAAGTGAAGTTGGCTATCCGATTGGCGATGTTTTACAGTCGGTATCAGTGGTTAACGGGGAGTATTGGTTGGTTATTAATAACTCCGGGAAAATTGTAGTACTCGATTCTGCTACCCTGACATTTAAACATGAAATTACCGGTTTCACATCGCCGCGATATGTCCAGTCGACTAACAACGACAGTAAGGTGTTTGTTTCCGACCTCTACGCCGATGAGCTATATGTGGTCGATCCTAAGAATTATGCAATTACCAACCACATTTCCTTAAACGGGTGGACCGACCAAATGGCAATGGTGGCGTCTCATTTGTGGGTAGCCAATCGTGAACATCCTTATGTTTATGTAGTCGATGTTGACAAGGAACAGGTGGTTGACAGCATCGAAATAGGTGACAACCCGAATACGCTCTTACAGCTTCACGGTGTTAATGTTGCTGTTTTATGTGAGGGAAAACTTAACAGCGGAGCTCCGGCTGAGATTCATTTAATCGATCCCAAGGCGCGCGCTAGCTTCAAGGTCATAACCTTAGATGCAGCCATAAAACCGCTTCATCTTCGCCAAGATCCGGAAACAGGTAACTTGTATTGTATAGATCGCGGAATCCATTTTATCGACTTAGTTGATTATACCTATCGTGAAAAGGTAGTCGACTTGCCAGACGCTAACTTATATGGTTTTGACATCGACAGAAATACCGGCAATATCTACGTCTCAGACGCAAAAGACTTTGTTCAAAGAAGTGAGGTATTGGTTTATAACAAAAAGTTCGAACTCCAGCGTAGTTTCACCGCCGGGGTGATTACAGGTGCCTTTGAATTCAGGTAAACTTAGTTCGCCATTCGGATGATGATCAGGATCACCCGGATTACAATAACCAAAACAACTACAGCAACACCAGCGGTTACACCAGTAGAGCCAGAGTTCCACGTCTTTCTGGCATTTTCACGTTTCACTACCTTAGTATCCGGTTCAAAATCCGGACAGGTTGCCACAAAATTGGGCTTTTGACCTGTAAGTCCACAAACGATACCGGTGCTTCCAAATTTCTTATTCGTACACCGTTTACAGAAGTCGAGTTGTGCGTTCATTGATTAAAGTTTCGTAGGAGCCGAAATTAACTAAAATCGGGAAACTCAACGTACAGAAATGAAAATATCTGCCTCAGCTGCATCACCCAAAAGCGATCGGTCGTCATACACCTCAAAATCATAGGAATACGCACGTTTTATAGATTGATCAGCCCAGATTTCACCCCAGGTTTTTACAATGGCTTCGGGCATCTTACCAGTGGCAACATACTTTACCACGCGCGCCTCACCAAACTCCTTAAGAACTAGTCCGTCGGGCACTTCATCTACGGTATGGACCTTGTGGCCCAGAATTACGGTGTATGCATCGGTATGGTCCGAGGCGTAGTCGGTATAAACTGAATAGATTTCCAATGATTGCTTATTGGGCACGAGTTCGGTGATTTCTTCCGTATAGAATCGTTCCCAGAGAGCCGCTATATCGGCTTCAGCTTGATTGTTTTTGTTGGTCGTCTCAACGGCGATTCCGATCAGACTAAACCCGGAAATAACTTGTTGTATCATGCGAAAAGCTTAGGCGAATGTAATACATTCCGAAATTACGAAGCAAGTTCTGCTAAACTAAGGCGTTCGGCCCATTGAAGGTCGTTTGGTAATTGTCGATTATTAAACTCCAGATGAATCACTCTTCTTCTAAGACCGTTCAACGAACGTCTTGAGGCATGGAAAGTAAGTGGCTTCATCAGCATAACGCCTCCGGCTTCAACTTCGCAACATACCTCTGAGTCTTTGCTCATCATGTTTGATGGGAAGACTCCCTTACGATGTGATTCGGGCACAACGTATAAAGCACCATTGGTATCATTGGTTTGATCCAGGTGCAAACGAAGCGTCACCGTGTTTTCAAGAATTGCCAGAGGAGGTTGGACGCTCGTATAGCCTTGTTTCTTTGTCCAGTTTTTGTAACCAGGTGTGTCAATTCGTCGTTGAACGGAAATTGTAATATCCTGATGATAGGGGACAAACCAATTGGATTGTTCGGGTTTGTCAAAGTAGATGGCCTTGGTCAGAAAATAGGAGTCACCCATCACCTCTTGTATCAATCGTTGTAAACCGTTGGTAAACACAATTGGAACCAGTTGTGGGTGCTCGCAGAAAAGTTTCCTGATTGCATGTACCTGAGGTCGCACTTCCGAATGGGTGGTGACGGTATGGAGGTAGTCCAGAATTGGTTCGAGGTCGTGCCCCGAAAGGATGGCAGGTGTCACAGCGTATCCTTGTTTGGAGAATTCCGTAATTTCCGGCTGTGTCATAGCCTTCAATGGTACTAAAATATTCGGTCAGGGAAAAGTACCAGCTGGATGAAATTGAATTCAAATGCTTTGAGGGATACGTTGGTGTTTTCCCTTGTGTCGATCATTAACGCCGGGAAATATCGAACATTTGTTCGCAGAATAAACCACTGTAAACGGTTGGGGCGAATATCCCAGCCGAAGTTTATACCGTACGACCAGTTGGTTTGGTTAACGGTATAGGTTTCCGACAGATCGAGGTCCAATTCGGAAAACTGGAAGCGTTCTCTTGTTAATACAGGGCCGATAAAGGGCACAAATCCGTGATAGTCTCCAATATGTTTGATGAACTCAATACCTACAGCCTGTCGTTTTACCTCCTGGTGATAACGAAAAGCAGGCATAACCCGGCGATAAGAACGATAATTGACGACAAGGTTGAAGTCTCCCTTGTGTACATAGTAACCCAAAGCAAATTCGGGCATTACCGAAATGCTTTGATTGGGAACATAGGGCCTGAACCGTGTATTGTACGACGATGAACCCGTCCACCACGCCGAAGACATACCAACTGCAAGGAAGTAATTGGATAGTTCTCCTTTAGCAGCTAACGCCTCTGTTACTCTCGCTGTTCTACCTGACAACCAGTTCTTCTCAGCACTTAGTGTAGTTTCCAGCATATAACGGTACGATATATTCACAAACAGTGGGGGACTCTCTATAATTGCTTCGGAATCGGGAAAACGATACAAAAACTTGTTTTGATGGTCCCACAAAACTCCCAGTTCAACCAGATGATTTTTACGGTTATAGGTTAAGCCACCCAGAGCAGGCAATATGGCCTTCATATAGGTAGGGCCATTAGGAAACTTAAGTTCATGGTTGACCTGGCTAAACTCCCTCGAAATCAGGGATAGCCCCAAATAGGGTCGTATCTTTTCAGATTCTATACGCCAGGGATAATACTTAAATGCAGTTTCAACGCCCGTTGAGTACGTAAACGTTTGGTTATGGACGCGATGACGTGGACGGGTAAGTGGAAATGCTACATAAAAATCAGCGTGTCCCCAAAAATGGCTGCCGCCAATCATAATTCTTGGACGCACTGGGGAACCCAATGTCTCTGTTTGCCTAATACCTGTTGCGGTGTATGTAGAAGAACCGCCAAACCCCGATTGTATGCCCACACCTACGTTAAGTTGCGCGAACCGATGTCGGGTTTTACCACCCGTTACGTAGGGTTGACCCACAGCATCACAAACCCCAAAACTGAAAACCAACAAGGCCAAATAAATGCGTTTCATATGCTTTTTGAATTACGGGTGAACTTCAAGGTCCAATACTGCATGAGTGGTACAAAAACCATTGTAGGGGCCAACCATATAAGCCAAAAGGGTTCAAAGGAATTTACGTTTACTACCAAAAAGGCAGTTATCGCTCCAATGAAGGATCCAACCATCATCCCAATATGTCTTCTGAGCCAGCTTTGTTTAGGGAGCACACGCCCCTTACTCAGTAACCAATAGGTTCTGCAATCCTGACCCACCAAAAACAAGGTAATACCTCCGAAAACCAGAGCCACAACATTGCCTGAAATAAGCATAAACACACCATTTACAAAGGCCGTGAGTAAGAAAAGCAGATCCAATACGTTGGGTCTGAGGCTTTTGTCCTTAACGGATCGATATCCGGCTTGGGTCTGATACAGCACGAATACCGAAATCATAAGTAACATGGTAATGTCTTTAACAATGGCCAGATAGGCGGAGGTAAAGCATACACCTAACATGCTGCAGTAAAACAAACGTCCAAGTTTCTTGTGTATACTGTTTCCTTTTCTTGTTGAAAGAACAATTCCACCCGAGATAAATGCGAGGTAACCCGAGAGGATATGAATAGTTAGAATAACGAATTGAAGCCGTTCCATCTTTTTTTTGATGCAAACCAGCTATCTAACCATGTAATCATCAAGACTTTTGTGGTGAATGGGATGCCGTTTGGCAAATGGCAAGGTCAATGGGAAGCTTCAGGTATGAACGGACAAGCGCTCTTTTATGGAATTGTTGAATTTACGGGAGACCGGAATTCGTTTCTCCATGCCTTCAAGGTGTAACCTGTATCCCTGAGCATTTCCAGAAATTCGGGTAACGCGGTTGAGGTTAACGAGATAACTTTTGTGGCACCTAAAGAACTGATTCTTGGTCTCAAGGTCAAGTGCAACATCCTTTAACCCGTTCCTGAGGAGTTTTTTTTCTGTAGACTGAGCTACCTTATAATGAACTTCTACGTAGTTATCTGAGGCGC
Organism: Bacteroidia bacterium; assembly: GCA_017640445.1. Classification (GTDB taxonomy): domain Bacteria; phylum Bacteroidota; class Bacteroidia; order NS11-12g; family UBA9320; genus UBA987. The sequence goes on from JAEPQQ010000031.1 coordinate 31,826, forward strand.
GTATGAAACATAGATCATCCTCGTGAAGTTCCAGGTTTTCGGATTTATTTTTAGATCGGATGACTATTTGTGCGTTGGTTGGATTACCTGGTTTTCTTTGATTGTGCAGAGCGTTAAGTTCTTTGGAACCATCGGAAAACCGTTTATAGTTGATGCGTTCTTTGTAAAACGTTACAAGTGTTACAGGAAACAAACCAATGGCAATGGTAAACAACTGGAACCAGAATAGGGTAGTCCATTGAAACTGGTTAGGGAAACCATACGAGAAGAACAAAAAGTTCATTACACCAATAAACCAAACGTTTAGCAGACTGTAAGCGATTTCTTTTCCGACCGTCCACGTTTCCAGTTCAAAGAATCTTGGACGTAAAGCGGGAATGCACACATTCAATAGTATCATAGAACCTGCGGTTACCCCTCCAAACCCAAGTGCAATAGTGGTAAGTCGATCACCAACCTGATGTATGCCAAAGGGCTTGAAAACCCGCAAAAACACAAAGACAAACAGGCCAAACAGTATGGCTTGGCTAAGGGCAAAGCGAGTGGTGGTATTGTGATGAAACGGCTTCCTAAGAAAATGAGCGACCATAGTGAAGGAGTTCTCAAATACAAAGTTACACAATCGGATGTGGCTTTTTATTTATTCCGGCCCCATGTAAGCACCTGAACACCAGGAGAGTAATGAGCCAGATCAGGAGGTCGGTCAAACAGATCCCGGATGGCTCTGTACTCTACCGTCAACTTGTCGATGGTTACATTGTTCAAGGGCCACTCCACGTGGTGGACGTTATAGGTTAAAACCTTACGTCGTGCCCCTTGAAACACGGCGTAGCGTTCGGTTAACCACTTGTCGAGTGTTGATTTAGAAGCGTTTACGTGTTCGATTGTGTATTCTACGTGAAACTTGTTCTTTCTTCTTTCGTTCGTAGCGGTAAAGTCGTTTTTCTTACGTTCCATGGAGGCGTACCGATACGGCAATCCAGATAGAATCCGGGCCAGGAAGGTTGATAGCTTATTTCCCGCTTGTATGTGAATGAAATGCACACCAGCCTTGCCATTCCGGCGGACATATGTCCGCACATTTAGCTCGTCGAAGGTAGAAACTGGGCTGAAAGCTGGTAAGTTTCGGGGACGTACCTTGTCCATTGTAAATGCAACTATGGATATCCATGCTTTTCCATCAATCAAGTCAAGCTCAAGTGTTTCAGGCACCCACTTTCGAAGTGTGTCGGGGTCTACTTCCCAATGAAGGAAAATGGCTTGATTCCATTCCTGATAGTATTGCCACGGTTTTGATGGCAGCTCCCAGGGTCTATGTTCTTTTTCGGTTAATAATCGGGTTATTTTCATTACGTCTTGGCCAAAGGTACGCTATTTGCAAAAAGGAGCAAGACAAGTCAAAACGTCATGGAATAGCCATTTAATTAGTAAGATTATTGTAATTTCTGGGTAACAATTTATATTCGGGAAGCAATTTTGCGTTGCAATGACCCGTTTGAGATCACTAATTTTTGTCGTTCTTGCTGCTGCCTTGGTATCAGCTTGTAAAGAGGACGCTCCTCCTGTATCAACTCCTGAGGATGTTGATTTACGGGATCAATACGTAGGTTCATATACGGCAAATCAAACGATATACGAAGACGACGGGCTCACCGTCGTTAGCGAATCTATTATTCCAGTTGAGATGGTTAAATCGGAAGAATATGACGGTAGAGTTCTTCTATATGTCGATGACAAGTTGCTTTTTTACGCCGAGAACTTTGTAAAAGTTGCCGATGGAAGGGCTTTTGATATCCCACGTCAACAAATGGAAAATTATGAGATCGAGGGAAGTAATCAATGGGTAGTAGACGGTCGGAACTACGATGGACTCTCACTCGACAAGATGGGTATAAAGGCACAGTACTATCGTATTCAGAATGGTCTTTCTTCGTTGACCGATATCGAATTTGTTCGATAACACCCAGAACCTTCTTTAACTCACTGTCTACGCGTACAAGACGTAAGTAAAAATCCTAAATCCACAGCAAAACGCCTTTCTGTACGTGAGCTTGTCGATTTGATAAATAGACGGGATGGTTCAGGGGTTATTTCATGATCCCGTTAAGGAGGGCCTTACAAGCAAAACGCCTTTTTTCAAAAGGCACGTTTTTTATTCACCTCGATTGTCGAAAACAAGTTCTCGAAATCTCGGTCAATAAAAAACGCCTCATCAAAGATGAGACGTTTTGCTCGCGGAGAAAGAGGGATTCGAACCCCCGGAGGTTTGACCCTCAACGGTTTTCAAGACCGCCGCATTCGACCACTCTGCCATTTCTCCGTTACGAGGCTGCAAAAGTAAATTCTGGATTAATTTCCGACAACTTATTTCGTAAAAAATATTACGAAACCTTTAAAACTATGTTTCTGAACCAATGGCTTTGATTTCAGCTCGATCAACACTGCTGTTAAGTTCGAAGCCAACTAACAACATAATGCAGTTAAAATAAATAAAGAGCATTAATACAATGATGGTACCAATCGATCCATACAAGCGGTTATATGAATCGAAGTTGTTTACGTAAAACGTGAATCCGGCTGACGCAATTAAGGATAGAATAGTGGCCAGGGTTGACCCAACGCTAAAGAAATGCCACTTTGCCACTTTCGAACTTCCAAAGTAATACAACGACGAATAAACAAAGTAAATCAGGATAAGAAGAGACGAGTATTGAAAAACCCGTAGAATCCAATAGTTCCAGGTGTCGTTAACCAGATGTTGATTTTTTAACCACGAAATGGTTACCTGAACATAGGTAATAATGGCAACCATAGCCAATACAATAAGGGCTACCAGTAAGGTTAAACCAATGCTTCGGATTCGTGCCGAATACCACGCTCTACGCTGTTTGTCAGATGTGTACTTGTCGAACGTAGTCATCATACTGTTGAATGCGTTGCTGCTAAAGTAGAGCGCGAACACAAAACCAATGGACAATAGACTTAGGTGTTGATTATTAAGAATATCGTCGATGGTAGACAGTAATACCTCGTAGGCGTTGACGGGTAATAAGCGTTTAATTTGAATTAACAGATCGTTCTGAAAGTTGTCAATTGGGATGTATGCAATCACCGTAAACAGGAAGATGATGGCAGGAAAAAGGGCCAGGAAAAAGTTAAACGCCAGCGACGATGCCCGTACAATTAGGTCCGCATCGAAAAGCGAATCGACAAAAAACTTTCCTACGTCCCAGATAGATCGACCCTTAAATCCCGGGAAACTATGACGTTTCAACCAATCAATCAACGGCCTCAATCGCTTTATAACTTCGCGCTTATATGTTTCGTATCGGGTAATAATCTGGATTTGTTCACGGCAAATATAGCGGTAGAATCTTCAACCTATATTAACAAGAAAATCACATGGAAATGGTCACTATAGGTCATACTTTTGCGGCAAATTAGTATATCAAATGCATAAGGTACATAATTTTTCAGCCGGACCAGCCATTTTGCCACAACAAGCTATAGATGCTGGGGTTGAGGCACTTAAGAACTTCGCGGACACAGGATTGTCCATTCTTGAGGTGTCGCATAGAAGCAAGGAATTTGTTGCAGTTATGGAAGAAGCCAGAGCTACGGTTAAGAAGCTTTGGAATCTATCGGACGATTATGAAGTGTTGTATTTGCAAGGTGGGGCGAGTACTCAGTTTTTGACAGTTGCCTACAACTTGTTAAACACACGTGCATCTTACGTGGATACGGGAACCTGGTCGTCTAAGGCTTTAAAAGAAGCCAAACGATTAGGACAGGTTGAAGTAATTGCATCGAGTAAGGACCGAAACTATTGTTATATCCCAAAGGGATTTGAGATACCGGAAGACTCTGATTATCTACATATTACAAGTAATAACACCATTTTTGGAAGTCAGTATCACGCATTCCCTGATACCAATGTATCGATGGTGTGTGATATGAGTTCAGATATCTTCAGTAGAGACATTGATGCAACGAAGTTTGACCTGATCTATGCCGGGGCTCAAAAGAACCTGGGACCAGCAGGTGCTACGTTGGTGGTAATCAAAAAGGAAATTCTTGGAAAAGTAAGCAGGGAAATACCTTCTATGTTGGATTACAACGTTCACTTGTCAAAAGACTCCATGTTTAATACACCTCCTGCATTTCCGGTATATGTGGTGTTGCAAACACTCAAATGGATCGACCAACAAGGTATTGAATCGATAGAAAAACGAAACCTCGAGAAGGCTGAATTGTTATACAAGGAAATAGACAACAACGAGTTGTTTAAAGGTACCGTAGATAAAGAAGACAGAAGCTTTATGAATGCTACCTTTTTGTTAAACGACGAATCGTTGACTGATGACTTCATGAATGCGTGCAAGGAAGCAAACATTAGTGGAATCAAAGGCCATCGATCCGTTGGTGGTTTTAGAGCTTCCATGTACAATGCATTGGATCTCGACAGTGTTAAGGCACTGGTTAACGTAATGCAAACATTTAAATAGACATGATTCGAATTCTGGTAAACGATGGTATTCATCCAAAGGGACAATACCTATTAGAACAGGCTGGTTTTGAGGTGGATACAACCAGTATCCCACAGGAAGAACTAGCAGATAAACTAAATGCGTACGATGCTATTTTGGTTCGAAGTGCAACCAAAGTTCGAAAGGAACTAATAGATGCCGCGCCTAATCTAAAGCTGATCGGTCGTGGTGGTGTTGGTTTGGACAATATTGATGTTGAATACGCTCGCGAACGTGGCATTGAAGTAATCAACACACCAGCAGCTTCATCAAACAGTGTTGCCGAATTGGTATTTGCCCACCTGCTATCAAGTATTCGCTTTCTGAATAAAACGAATCGGCAAATGGCAGATACAGAGTTTGGTCGTTTCAAGGAGCTTAAGAAAGAATCTTCAAAAGGGCAGGAGCTGTTTGGTAAGACCCTTGGTGTTATTGGGTTTGGGCGAATCGGTAGAGAAACTGCGCGTATCGCGATTGGTGCCGGGATGAACGTTGTGGCCCACGACCCATACCTGGAATCCGCCGATGTGGAACTGAAGTTTCACCCGGCTTTTAACATGGCGTCGGTTAAAGTACCGGTACCAATGATATCTAAAGAAGAACTTCTCGCCCAAAGTGACTTCATAAGTCTCCATATTCCTGGAGGTGGCGAAGCCGTAATTGGGGAACGCGAAATAGGGTTGATGAAAAAAGGAGCCGTTCTGGTAAACTGTGCACGTGGAGGTGTAGTAGATGAAAAAGCCATGAGCCATGCATTGGCCGAAGGGCACTTGTCTGCCGTAGGACTTGATGTGTTTGAAACAGAACCTCCTGTAAACATGGACTTCTTTACACGCGATGATGTGTCGTTGTCTCCACATATTGGGGCGGCAACCAGCGAAGCTCAAGAGCGAATCGGAGAGGAGTTAGCTCAGAAAATTACCGCCTTTTTCAACTAGGTTCCCGATGCCAGTTCTGAAACCGTTTCGGGCACTTCAAGCTAAGGAGGCTTTGATGCACACGGTTGCAACAAGTTCGTCTGATTTTAATTCAGAGGCAGAATTAAGAGATGAACTTAGACAAAACCCCAATAACTATTTTCATATGTCTAAGAATCACCTGATAAATGAAGATAGTGTGCCAGGAACTTCCGATTTTTTCAGGAATGCAAAGGTTGCTTTTGATTATTTTGTTGATAGTGAGGTGGTTGCGCCGGTTAGTGGCGATATTTACTACGTGTATAGGCAAACGGCCAATGATGTTTCACATACAGGAATTATAGGCCTTTGTGATATTGTCGATTACCAAAGAGACAAAATCAAGAGACACGAACATACCCGTCCGGCTACTGAAGATTTTCTGGCAACTTACATCGACACAACAAAAGTGATTGGTGAACCCGTATTGCTAAGTCATCATCATAAACAATCGTTGGAAGATTTGTTACGATGGATCATTCAAACCGAACCAACCGTTGATTACCATAAGAAAGGGAAGAGGCACCAAATCTGGAAAATTGAAGATCCCGAACTGATTCGGTCATTTGAAGATGAGGTAGCATCACTTGATGAATTTTACATCATGGATGGGCACCATAGAGCAGCCAGTGTTTCGAAGTTGTATGAACAACATCAAACCAACGATTATCGCTATTGCATGTCGTACTTGCTCGACTCCAACCAGTTGACTATAAGTCCGTTTCACCGGCTTGTTGAAGTAAATTCGATTTCATTTGAGTCGTTAATGGAGTCGCTCCGGACCGACTTTGTTATCGAGGAGATTCCAGAATACGCAATACGCCCCGAACACAAGGGAGAGTTTGTATTGAGGTGTAACGAAGGTAGTTTTCGCCTGATTCACAAACAATCTTCGTCTATGTTAGACGTGCAGTTGTTGGAAGAAAAAGTGCTTAAGGCCATTTTTAATGTAGCTGACTCTCGCTCGGATGATCGAATTACGTTTATTGCGACGGATGATGAGCTGAACGATGCCATTGTCACTTCCAGCGCACCAGGAACTTATTTGTTTCTGCTACACCCGTGCACATTTGAAGAAGTCGCACACATCTCCGACAACAATCAATTTATGCCACCTAAAAGCACCTTCGTGGAACCGAAGTGCGAATCAGGTATGTTCATTCAACCATACGGAGGAGTTTAAAGAACTGCTTCCTGGCTTGGAGATACAGCTCGTTGGTATGCTGAGTATAAACTGAATACCAGCACTGAAAATCCAACATTTGAAATCAAAGAGTTAAAGAAAAAACTACTTAGGAAGTTACCTTTGGTAAATGCTAAGCCCATGGCATAGCACTGCAGTAAACCAGGTAAATCTTTTGAATAGAAGCCGTGAATAGGGTCGGCCCATGCTGCAAAGTTTGTAATAAGGAAAAACACAACGGTAGACAATACGCCGGCACCTATAATATTCTTCATTTTTGGCTTTGCGCCAATCATTCGTTTTCCTATCAAAACCGTAATAAGGAAGGAAATGTATACAGCCACAAAGGTTACGCTAAACAAGTGAGCGGAATAGGAGGGAGCTAACATCGCAATGATCAAGTCGCCAACAAAAAGGGCCAGTATCGGGATGATAAACTTTAAGTAGCGCGATGACAAAAGTGCACCTCCAAAGAGCGCTGCAGCACCAATCGGTTCCATGTTTGGAATGCTAATCGCTAGTCTGCTCAGGCTCAGTAATAAAATTATTGCCGAAATCTCTCCAATCTTTCTCATTTCTCCTTGTTTTATGCAAATATAAGAGGGCTATTCCTTCCTTGAAAGCAATGCGCAACTAGAATATTCACATTTGTCAATTGTTGGATTGTATATTGTTGGTAATGAATGGTTTATATGACATGCCTAAAGTGAATTGCTGCTAAAAATCGCTGGGGCTGGCATCACGAGTTTACATTTGTAAATCCTGAGTTGTTTTACAAATGTAAAATGGGTTTACATTTGTAAAATGGATGAAATCAATAAGAGGGTAGTTCAGTTTTACGAACAAACTGGCTTGTCTAAAAGTGAGTTTTCTTCAGCGTTGGGTGTGTCACCGTCTATAATGAGCCACGTAAGCAGCGGACGTAATAAGGTTGGTGTGGAGCTGATTCAAAAGATTCTGGGAGCTTATCCTACCGTATCGGCCCAATGGCTGTTGACCGGTACGGGAAGTATGTTTGAAGCAGAAAACGGACATAAAATAAAAGCCCTCGAGGCTGAGGTAAACGATCTCCGTACTGAACTCAGAGAAATACTGGCGAAATTGACCGTTTTTACCCGTCGCTTTGAGCAGGTTGACCGCTATCTTCAGTAGATCGGGCGCGGTTTAAGAGGTAGACTCCGGTTAAGATCAGGGCCATTCCACCTAATTGTATCCATAAAATGCGTTCGCCGTCTAAAAAGCCCAGAACCACCGCCACTATAGGTATGAAATACGTAACCGAGCTGGAAAACACCGGACCGCTTAGCTGAATCATGCGATTAAATAAATAAAGTCCGAGTGATGTACCAATAAGACCAAGTACAACAACGGCTCCAACCGAACGTATAATTTGACTATTGGCTACTGTATTGAGGTTACTCCAGTCGGACATAGCCAAAATAATCGAACTTGGAATGCTCACAAAGAACAAGGGCAGTGTAGATATTACGATGGCCTTATAGTGCGAAAGCTTCGTTTTGATCAGATTGATGTTGGAGCCGTAAAAAACCGTAGCCAGGATTACCAAAAGACTGTATTTGACATCTCCTTCAAACTGAAAGACCGCTTG
>JAEPQQ010000032.1 GCA_017640445.1 Bacteroidia bacterium
TTCATTTTTGTTCGGTTGTAACTATACGGATATGAAACCAGCCATGGGTCACACTCTGGCAATTCCTTAAGGTTTGCCGGAACAATGTTGTCAAACGCTTCTTCAAAGCTTCGCGCCCCATTGGCTACCGTGAAACGTGGTGTTACAGATGCTGGGTAGTTTCGTGCTCCCATTGGGTGTTCAGCGTCACATCCATTCTTACAAATCTTCGTAAACGCGTCGATCAGATCATCCTGAATGTTTTGAGGAAGGTTACAGCCACCCAACTGGGTCAACCAGTATTCGGCCTGATTTTCACATATCGGGTCACAAACTTCAAAAATCTTGGCTTCCCGTTCTGCGGTGATTACGGCCGGGTCGGTTTCGGTATCGTCCATTCCTGTTTCGGTCACAAGGTCAGAAGCATCCGGAAACCGTGCTTCGTAATTGGCAGGTATGGTTGTGCTGCACTTCAAATTGTCGTTGAAATACGATTCCTTCGCGGAAATGTACATACCTCTAAACGTCTTCCAAACGGCATCTGCGCGTTCATCGCACATGGAATTTGTGTCAAGCGACAAGTTTGACAACCAGGTGTTTACCTCGTTGCAGCTGCTGAAGTTTCCATCGGAATAATTGATCAACAATGCGATCTCCAACATCTTATATCCATTGCAGTTTGTGCTTGGCGGAATGCCGTAGTCGGAATAACCGTCCATTATTAACTGGAAAGCTGCTTTGTGCGCGTTTTGTGGGCCCACGGTGAACACCGAATCCTGAGCGGAAACCGGTACATATCCCTGACCCAATGGATCGAGATAACCCAGTCGGTACGCATCGCGATAGGTGGTCACTTCATACATTCGGTCGTTGTATCGATAGGCCATTTCATTGGTCTTACAGAATTCATATCGACAGTATTCAGGATGATACTTTACCAATGTGTGTGCCCATTGTTGATCAAACAGGCGGTAAAACTGGAAACGCGTTAACTCGTTTGGAGTGACCATTTCGTTGTTTACCTCAATTTCTATCGGATCACCGTTTTCGTCGAGATACGCGATGTCTTGCCACGATGTACCATTGTAATATTGTTTGTAGTTAAAGTTTAGACCAGAAACCTGAGTCACATCCAGTATTCCATTTGCAAACAACACACCTGTTTCGGCATCAGGACCTGGGAAGTATTGCCCTTCTGGCATTACATCCATTAACAAGGTGTTGTACATGTTATCGCAGGTAGTTGAAACTTCGAAGCAGAGGGCTTCACATTGGACCACCTTTGCATCCCATTCAGCCTGTACCAACTCCGTTATTTCCTGAGTGGTATACCCTAAGAGCGACAACTCTGCTGATCGGCTCAATTCAAAGTCGGGGAAGGTTCCAAGACTGTCGCGACACTCGTTGCAATCCCAATCGCAACTCGCCGTGTCTTGTTCGGCAATGGCTTCTGCTTCAAAATCGGCGAGCGTTTTTGTATTTGGGTCATTCTTGATTTGATCCCAGTAGTATTCATACGCATTGTCACTTACGCGAAGCACTTTTGTTAACGTATAACTTCCAACGTTCAGATAAACATCAATGTCATTTGCATTGATGAGCGAATCAGATTCAAAGTCATATGAAAGCAGCGAAGGTTCACAGTCCACATCAAAGTCCTGGCCTGCAATTCCAACCGTCCTGATGATGGGTTGATTACCAGCTGTATTTGGGTCACCATCAAGCAATTCCTGATCGCAATCGTCTTTCAAGCTTATTTCCAATTCATACACACAATCGAAACACAACCCTGGGGTTTCATCCAGTGTAAATCTGGGTACGTTCAAATCGTACGATATCTCATGTAAGGTGTTATCAGTGGAAACAACCAGAACATTGTCCAACCGTATTTCACCCGCCTGATTCAGATACATGGAAGGAATGGTTTGTTTCAAGGTGGTTTGCGCAGTGGCCTCTGAGCTTAACTTCTCCATATCGGTTGGAGCGGTTCCGGCCAATGATGTGGCTATCACCTTACCCGATAAGTCCTTGTACGACACGCTTACCTGGCCGTTTGGATCAACCACCATCTCTTTTTGATAGTGATCTACTTCGCCCACATCGTTACCAAATAGGCGATCCAGTTCTTGTTCACCCGGTGTTGCGTAGTAATATTTTGTCTCATGGCCTGTTCCCAGTTGATGATCTGAGCCTACTCCTCCCTGACGCTTAATTCGACCGGTTCCATCTGCCATGTATTCAGTTGCCGTCATCGGATATCCGTGCGCGTCCGGTATAAAACCAAAGTACCTGCTAGATGCACTGTCGTTCTCTGGCGAGTAGTAATTGGAAGCACCACTGTTTGTTTTCAGGGCGTTAACCGTTACCTGACATAAAGGGCCTGAGGTCTCGTCGAAATCTTCCTTGTTATACGTTTTATTCGAAACCTGACTAATGTTGAAAGCAGGATGAAAGCGCAGGTTCTGATCAAAGGCCGGCACCGGCAAAATATTCACTGCTGGTCGTCCTTCATAATCATATACCGTCTCCCCTACAATGGCTTGCATGTTAGTGCTTATTCGGGTTACCGACTGGCGCGTTCGCAGGGAACCGTCAAAATAGCTGATTACTTCTTTTCGCTTTCCGTTTTCGGCAAACGTGGCGGCATATTGCCAGTTCATTCCTTCATCAAGTGGGTCATAATTAGGGTCGGAAGCAGAGAGCTCTACATAGTCCTCTCCCTGGGTGTAATCACTTAAATAGCTTGCAAGGCCCTGATGCGACCAAGGGCCAAAAACCGGTTGATCTTTCTTGAATTTATTGACACCGACTCCTCGTACCCGAATAACCAAATAACCCGTTTGATACGCAGGTGAAATGGAGTAATACGTGTTGGTGACATTTACCCGGGTGGCATTATTCCTAAAACTCACGATGACAGATGTTTCGGGCAACAGGCTGTTCGTACCCGAGTTGTCAATCGCATCCAACCAGGTCCATTCCAAATGGTAGGATTCCGCTCCATCCACCGGATCCCATGAGAATTTAATCTCATCGGTTCCGCTTACCTTGGTTACACCATTGAAATTGATGAGGGTTGTAAGGTCCACATCGCGATAGCGTTCAACGTTATAGGTCTGACCGATTCGCATGAATTTCTTAAGCGAAACATCACTGAAAGCAAGGATGGTGGCCTTCATCCACATGGCACCCTCGTATGTAAAACTGGCCTTTGTGGCATTGTACTGATCGAGGCTCGTGTCGTATTTAACTTTTAGCCGAACCGTATCGATGGTTTCGGCTTTATTTAGATCCCGACGTCTCACCTCCAGATCGACCCAAAACGAAAAGGTGTCCAGAAAACAACTATCCAACGTTTCTATGATTTCCAGGTACGCTGTATTCTGGATTCCGTAGTGCTGGTATTCCAAGGCCGAATAGGCTGAAAGCGTATCCCCTGCCTCTGTATAGCGCAACACATCATGCGTGACCAAAAATGAGTTTACCGTCAACGTATCGCAGTCTTTGTATTTGTCCACCTCAGGCTCTATTCCGGCCTGGGTTAAACTAGCGGACGCGATAATTACTAACAGAAGAACGGCACATCGATTCAAGAGATATGAACCAAGTCTCTGGGTTTTAATGTTAAAATCTTTCATGACGGTTTATCGGTTTAAAAAGTTGATCAGTTTATAGTTTTTATATGCCGCCGATAGCTGTGCTATTCCAGCGGTGTCGAAATCCAGGTAATGGGTGATTGGGGGAATATCCGATTCGACTAAGTCGTGATATTGGTAGGTTATGGTAAGGTAAGATGCCTGACCTGTTTCGTTTTCTGCCTGCATCTCCATTCGGCGAAGAAGCTTGGTAGTGGAATTAAACTCCACCACGATCTTTTTTACTCGTTCCACAACCGGAACCAGTTCATATCGTTCGTAACCGGCCTGAAGCTTCGTGTGTTTCACCGAGCTGTATAACCGGGTAAGGGTATCAAAGAGTTGTATAGGCAACTCATCGATGGAATTGGTTGCGTTTGAGTCAATCATAATGGCATTCATGGCCTCATTCTTCACCACTTTAACCGATGACGAAATCAGCATTTCTGTGCCTTCCGACTTCATAAAATAGTGGTCGATGTTCTTCATATACGCCACGTAGTTGGTCTCTACCTTTTGGTCGCCATTGGAGGCAACTGCCTTGACGGTCATCTTCTTGTTCAGTTGAAAATAGGCGTGATTCACCGCTGCCAGGTCCTTCGCCAGATTTGCTTGCGCAAAGCTGGTCAGGCAAACAAGGCAAAGCCATGTGGTTATGAGTACTTTGGTCATGATGTTCTTGTTTAGTTTGATTTAACCTGGTGTTGTCTGTTTTCCTGAAGTGTTTCAATACCTCGTATGGTTTCCTTTTTCACACGAACAAGGTTGCCTTCCAGGTCGTATTCGTAGAAAGTTGCATAGTTGTTTTCATCCAACTCTGCCATTAACCTCAAGGTTCGGAAATCGTATGCGTAACTCTTCATATTTCCATCGTATGGATGAATTCGTACGTCGTCGAACCAGGCTTCTGCCGTTCCTGAAACGTATTTGATCCGCATGAGCTCCGGGTTCTGAGGCAGGGTAAAGCTCGCTTCAATTCGTTGCCAGCCTTCAATGATGATACCGGTAGGTCTAAACTCAGTAACTGTTGTACCCGATCCATCTTCTACCTCAAGTTTGATCAGCGTTTCGTCGTACGATGTGTCTCGCTCACTTCCTTGTTGATGCACCCACGCACTTAACACATACTTACCGGGCGTTGGTCGGAAACCAACAACTTGGTCAGCTGGTCGGGTCATGTATTCTTTACCCAACCAATTGGTCAGCACTGTACTATCAAAATCCGGATTCAGTAGTATCTCTCTTGTTAACGAATCGTTTGCCTGAAGATTCAAACTGATGTTTCCGGAGTGACTGAAGTCGTCATCCAGGTTATTCGCGTCGCGAGCGGCGTAATAAGTAGAATCATAGTTCCATTCCCATTGAGGACATACGTATTGGTCTTCAATGCCTTCCAGATATTGATACTCCTCAAAGCCTTCGTACCACAGTTGGCGATGCCTCATGTTTGAGCCTACTGCGATTGGCAAGGTCTGAGAGAAACCATAGTCGGCTGCGGAGTATCGACCCAGTGGATCCATGTTCTCCAGCTCCATTCCATAAGGTGAATATTCAGTAACCTCGCTGGTCCACACCCAGTTGTCGTCGGTTGTGCTCTTTTCAAAGCCGTTTCCAACCTTCTTCCAGAATTCGTTGAACATGGCAAAAGCTCCGTCGTTTTTCGGATCAGCTTTCGCTGCGTTATAGGAACGATCTGCTACATAGGTCCAACTCTTAAACGGCCTCCAATTCCCTCGAAGTCCTGTATAATAAGGATTAACGCGTTCTTCTTGCACATAGGTTCTGCAACGCGGCACACAGTTGTACAAGGTGTCACAAGCTGCACTCAACACAAATTCCAAGGTGTCATTCAATCCGTTTTCGTCCAACACACGAGTAGTAAGATAAGCCGTATGTTGATCCAACGGGCGGTGGGAAATTACCTCCACTATATCTTGTACCGGAATCGATTGAGAACTAAGTGTTGTTGGGCATGGGCATTGCACCGAAATGGTACTATCTACCTTGATGCACTCCACAGTAGAACCGCATTTGTCTAAGTAATACCCATCTGGGCAGCTATAACCGTTTGTAGTGCTCAGGTCAAAGGTCTGACCTCGTTTGTCAAAGGTGGAGAAGATGACGGTTGCATCCAACTCGGTATTGGAGGTAAAACTCTTCAATTCAGAGCGTGATGCGTCGTAAATCTGGGCACCCAATGCCGATTTGTACCCCACATCAAGACCTTCTATTTCTATGGTGTTCCTTCCTTCGTTTAATGGTATTTCTACCACGTGCCATACTCGGAATTTGTCGGTTGACGAACTGTCCATCGTTAACACATGTTTACCGTTCACCGTTAGTTTTGAATTATCGTCCGACCCAAACCCGATGAAGTACGATTTGGTTTCAGGTGCATCTACACAGAAGGAAAAACCCATCCATTGGTTAAGTATTGGTGAGCTGCTCCAGATCGCAACCGACTTAAGTCTTGGTTCACTGCCAATCGTCTTCCAGAAATCATCCAATACATCGAAACCAACCATTCTTGAATCCTTATCCAAAAACTCAAGGGTACCATTGCCTTGAGTAGCAGTGCTCCATGGAATGAATCCGAACTCTTCGTCGTACAAACGAGCTTCTCGGCAGTTGTCAACATTTGTACCCGCAACAGCTGTTGTAAGACTTCCATTAAACGTCGCTGCTACTGTATCGCGTACAACGCAATAATCCGAGGCTGGGTTATACACATACGGTGATTCGCACGACTTATTGATGCTGCACTCGTCCAGATCGAAGAAGGTCGATGTACCTGTGTTCTGGAAATAATTGGCAGCAATTAGGTCGTCAATCTCATCCAACCAATACGTGAGTTTGTCCGTCCCAACAGGATCGCATTCCAGGTAGGATACATACGGCAATTCGGTTCTCCATCGGTCCTTGTATTCAACGGCTGACGTTGCCAATACTTGGTCGAAAGACAACGAGTAGTTGCCTGGAACTCCCTGAATTGGGTTTTGCATACAGGTAATGGAACCAATCGAAACCGCCGCCATATTGCGTCGCCCGGATCGGATAACCCGCAATGACGCATTGGATGTTCCAAACGACGTGATCAGGTTTCCGTCCATGTCAATTAGCGACAGGTCCGAACCTGGATTTGACGTCTTTTCGTCGCTTCTAACCACCACTACCGGAATGTTTTCCATCTTACCAGCCGCGTTGAGAATACACATGTCTCCGGGAAGCAGGTAATCGTTTAAGGTTGCACCTAGTTGCGCGTTGTTCAAAACGCCACTGTTTAGTGAGAAGCCTGAAACTTCAAGGCCCCAGTTCTTAAATGCCTGCCCCATGCCCTGGTCGTATATCCAATGAGCCGGGTAGTTAAAATTGTAAATATCGTTGTCGAATTCGTTCCCAACTGAGGTTAAGAGTACCTGACCGGTCCGGCCATCGTATAACAAGTTGTCGGTATGAATTTCGGAGCCTTCCTTAATGGCTGTGGTTCGCTTAAGCAATCCAATCTTGCGCACTACCTTGGTAGAAACTGCGGTGTAGACATTTGTCTCGTTAAACGAAACGTTGGGGAAAGCGGTTGGAATGAATATTGGGAATATACCCACCATAAATGCGTCCAGGTTGAAATCCGCATCGGCGCTAAAGAAACGGTCGCTTTTGTTCTGAAAGTCAACCGATAAATCAACATTCACTACAAGTGTGTTTTATTATATTCTTCCGTCGGGTTGTATAAACAGTGCTTTGTTGTCAAGTCTGCCGTTTGCATCGGTCTGGTACTCATACACCGCACCTGAAAGAAGCTCTCCATATTCGTTGTACGAGAGATTCTTATGTGGTTTTCCGTGCATGTCATTCAGAACCACGGTATACCCCTGACCTGCGGTTGCTAATTCAAACTTTTCGCCATAAATAAAACTGAAAGAGAACTTGGGTTTTGTAAACGACGAGTTAGCAGCAACCTCGGTTTTTTTGATCTCTACCGGGTAATCGCGCGCGGTAAAAAACTCACTTACCTGGTACCCTGTGCGATGGTTTGGATTCTGATTGGTGTGATCGATGCTGCTGACTTTCACCCTGCTGTATCCAACTGATGGTCCAGGCATAAAAATTTCTCCTACCGGGTGTTCAAACGTGTAGCGATCATCGGGTACCCCAGGTCGTTTTTGGTCAAAAGAGTGGGGCTGTACGAACGGATTTACGTCTCGACCCATTAATGGTTCGTACGTTGCTACCCCACTACTTATACTTGAATAAATTCCTACCTCGCTCTTCTCAGCTTTGGTGTATTCATATTTCTGGCCGTATTCTGCGGAAACAGCATCGGCATCTAAGGAGTTGATATCCGACCACATGTCGTTCATCGTGATTTGCCGAACGCGGTGTCCTCCTCCTATTTTATTCTTATCAGGTGTGTTCAGTCGAATCCAGGATTGTGCCGGAACAAATTCTCGACAGAACTTACGAACCATTAACATCCGGTTTGGCCCAGCTGCCATGTTGGCGATGTCGCCAAGCATACCCACAAAGGTGCCAATGAACGGTAGTGAGAGTTTGCCATTTTTGTTGGCTTTCTTACTATTTCCTCCACGTTGTATGAGGTAGTTCAGGTTCATTCGTGTATACTGGAATGCCGATAACGCAACCGGGTTTACTTTCTCTCCTTTGTCCTTATCACGGAGATGCTGTTTCTCCAGTCGAATCCATCCGGTAGCACCATCATCGGTTACTCCGCAATCAATTTTCCATACGCCGTCTTCCTTTACATGGGCAGGTTTGGCGTACGACTTGATGTATTCGTAATTGCCGTCGTCCTGACGTGTTATTTTCGAATACACCGTAATCTGCAGATCCTGAATGTCTTTTAGATATTCTTTTCTAAGTATTTCTTTTGCGTTAGACGCTGTGATGTTTTCTTTCAGATTGAAAAAGACGTGGTCGTATTGCTGTTTATTCCCTCCTTCTCCATATAGGGCCGTTTCTCTGACAAACTTTTTGGTAGTGTTATCCCAAAGTCCAAAATCCTTAATCTTAAACATGGACATGGCACGTTTATCCTGAACATAGGCATAATCGTCTGCTTCATACGTTACATTGATTACACCTCCTGAAGGCAGCTCAATTTTGTCAAGGTTCCACATAGCGGCATAGCCATCTGCAGTTGCCTCTACCTGGGAGGTATATGGGAACTCTGCATTGGAAGGTGAAGTCGTAACAGGAGTATAGTTGCCCCACATATCGTACGACTGAAGGTGGTACGATGCATTGGTATTGTCGTAGGAGAACTTATACGCATTGAGTTTCCCCATGTTTGACGTGCCATAGGTAAAGTAGATTTTCTTGAGTGTTAGTTTTCCTTTGGTCTCATCAACCTGATTGGGCACTCCCGGACATAGTGAATAATCGTACTCAAAATGAACTGTTTTAATTGGTACAGCGTACGATCCGTTTACCATAAGATCGCGCTTTGAGAAAAGTTCGATACGATCGAGTTTGTATTGGCGTTGACTCACGTCTTTTTCTCCATTCTCGTTTCGAACGCCTAGGGCGTCATCTCTTTCTGAAATCTTGAATAGGGCTACATGAGTCTTACCTTCGATGCTGTGCACGTGCCAGATCTCCTTTTCTCCATACACCACACTTCCCATACCATCTGTGTTGTCAGAATGCTGTCCTTCCGCATACTTTGCCTTGTCCTTTTTATACGGTGTTCGCCACCTGAATGCCTTGTTGGTGCGTGTGTAGTTAAACTTAACCGCCGATCCAAGGTCGTCTTCACTAATACCGTCGCCGGTCATATCCACATAATCAGGAGAAAGAACGCCCGTTATCAAATAGGAATGTGCATAGGCAGGGGTTTTAGTGGATGAATAATACCCGTCAATGCCTCGTTTATTTTGCAGGCTGTTGTCTTCGTTTCTACTGTATTCTACCAATCCCAGAGCCTCATCTGCGGGTGATGCTTCTTTAACCCTGAACGACTTTTCTATTTGATGTCGGTTATAGGCCGGAATGCCGAATACGTGTCGTGAACCATCGTTGTTCACGATAATTGCTTCTGAAATGTGGGATGATCTTCTTGGCCCCTGTTCACGGTCGATCGTCTCTGAGGGAAATGCTCCTTCCACATATTCCGAATTAAGAGTTACCGATTCTATCTTTTTAGAAAGGCAGAACTCCTTGTCGCCAGCTGTTAAGTACGAAAAGAGTTTATTGCGCGTGGTTCGTTCTTTCCCAACGTTATCCGCTTTGTCTGCAACCAGATCCAACGGTTTATTTTCTTCGTCGTACAAGGTGTTGTTCACCCGTGCGTCTCTTGGATTTCGATGGCCCGTAAGACCCTTAGGTAGTTTTGGGAACACCTTGGGATGCACATTTTGCTCACGTCCTATTAGATTTAGAAATTCTTCGTTTTGTGGAATTAGTTCATTGGCTTCTCTGAAAAAAACCGGCTCATAATCCACATTATTGGCGTAGTAGTGCTTTGCCTTGTTCCCATCACTGGTGTAATGTGCTTCGTCAAATTTGTTGTTAACCGCTCCAATTCGGGTATACAGCGCATTTCCTTCATCCCACAGGCCGGACTCTGAACCGCTGTGGTTGTACCCAAGGTTCAAACCTCCTTTGGCCAGGTTTGGAGTAGCTGAAGCCTCCAACCCAAGTCGATACCCATTGTCTTTGCTCTTTCGATAGTCGTCGTGTAATACAGCTATTTCGTTTCGAAACAAACGGTAAGTTCCACCAACACCTTGTGCCGAAACACCATACATATCGTGGGTATGCTGTGCCCATGGCAGGTACGGCGTCATTTCCATTAGAGGAAGCTCATTCTGCCGTTGGAAGTCCAACAGAAAATCGCGTTCACTTGCCTGATCCGGTTGTGGTGCATCGTGTTCATACAGGTATCCATAGCCCTTCTTCGTTATCTCCTGATCGGCCTTACGTATGTATTGGTTGCTATACGAACCTCCAAGAGTCAAGGTAGGCGCAAGTCCAAAAAGCTCGGTTCCTGTTTTGTAGTTAAAGTCCAAACCGAAGCCTGAAAAAGGTGTGCTTATACCCGGCGAATAGGTTGATGAGCCGAACGAGTACATCCCACTGGCCTTGCCTGAGGTAGACTTGATTGTTTTATGGCTTTCTCCATTTTTTACAATGGATCCAGGTGAATGCTTTTGTGTTACGGTGGTGGAAACGTTCATCGAGCGCATTCCTGCCCGTGAATTGAATGTGCCCCCTACGTTAAACCTTGAACTTCTTTTCTTGCTCTCGTTATATTGAGACATGCTGATCGAGGGGGAAATATCCATTCCGCCCTCATCGGAGTAGTCCATTGCAAGGCCTGCGTTTAACCCCGATTTTTTCGCAATCTTATGAGAAAGGTTGGCGCCCCAATTCGCTCCAAGACCTCGGTAGGAATTGTACTTGATTCCAAGGTTCCAGGTTAAGTCTCCCTTGTTCTTTCCCTTGCCGTAACTAGCCTTTTTCTGAGCTTTAGTCAGGCCTTTCCCGAAAAGCTCGAAACTTAAGCTCCCGTTTAGGGCCAAGGTCCAGTTGTCCTTCATGTTCAACTCCTTGGTTACGTCTTCTCCGTTCATATCATCCGGCAGACCGTTGACACTGCGGTTAATGGTACCAGGATTGATGTTCCAACCTAAACCAACCCATGACGCTTCCTGGTCGGCCGATATTCCAGCGTGATACGCAATGTTGATCGGGTATCCATTCACATCGAGTAGTGGTATGTTGTAGTTAAAATCTCCACTAAACACATCTACCATATCGCTTGTACCTACGGGTTCAAAACTCTGAACCTCGGGCTGAGATGGCCCACCGGTAAGCGCAGACGCGGTTAATGGTATTATAAGATCCAAAACCATCAAACTGAGTAGAGTGAGAGCTTTGATACGGATACTGCGGCTTGTCTTTGCTATTTTCATAATCCTAGTCTTGGTAATTTATTTTGGTATTGGTCTACTTGATGAAACACGATTTCTTCTCCCTCATTGAAGATGTAATCAGTAAATACGATTTCGCCCGGATGGTGATCATCACTCTTGTTCAGAGAAAACACCACCTGAACAAATGGGCGGAGTTGGTAGGTACGTTCAAAATGGTGGAAACGGGTATACGTGGTATCCTGATTCTTAACGCCCACTACCATGTTATTAAATTCACTGTTGAGCAGTTCTACTCGACGGAAGTAGTCTTCCTTTGATGAGAGGTTGAACTGCATAATGTCTTCCCCACCCTCTTCGGCTTCTACACGTAAACAATACAAATGTGGATCGCCGGCGTTATTGATTTGTTGGTTAACTTCCTCTCTGTTTACATCCCCACTTCCCTTTAATGCGTTAACCGCCTGAAACTCCTTCGGTCTATACTGAAGTTTATAGCGAATACCATTTTTTACCACTTCCAGATACGATTCGCTCTGGTATGTATTGAAATGGTTAAAATAGTCCGTAGCGCTCAGCTTAGGTGTGCACGAAGCACACCAGAAGAGGATAAAACCAGCGCATACAATGCCCATGCACTGATGATTTTTCAGTGTTATTCTCATGTTTTGTTTGTCTATCTGAGGTTAGTCTTTAAACTCGAAAATGTATTGAAACCTAAGTCTGAATTTCTCTCCGGTGGCGGAGGTTATTACGGCGGTATAGTGTCTGCCTGGAAGTAAATCCAACCTGGCAATATCTATGGCAAACTGGTTTTCTCCGAATTTGGTTGGGAACAGTACATTGTCGGGTGTTACGTCCTTACCCGATTCATCTATAAATCGAATATTCAGTTTACTTCGGGCCAGTGGCTCATCGAAAATAAACCGGAGTTCATTCACGGCGTGATAAATGGAGGCATCACCTTTTTTCAGCCTGACATACGGCATGCCCTGAATCTCTTCCGTTTCTTCTACAATCTTAAACTCCCAGGATTCCGATCGGGCAACAAAACTTGCTCCGAGCCAGGCCTCAACCTGCCAGCCATATCGCTGTTCCAGTTCTAAATCATCCAATTCTGGAGGAAACGCCATAGAGGTTCCTTTTAAACCAGAACCGGAATAAATGGGTCTGTTGCGCTGAATACCGTCTTCGGCACTTTGTTCTTCGGTAAGTTTAACCAGTTTTATTCGATATGATATTTCTGGATTTGCACCAATCGGCATGGGAGCAATCCATCGAAAATCAGGTCGTTTGGTAGCTAACTCTGCTTCGTCTTCAGGGCTGAACAGAAGTAAAGGCGTGGTGGTCTCCTTTGTTATGGACTCACATACCTTTATCGTTTTTTCCAAACCAACCGATTTGGCACACTGCTCATCCAGGCAGATGAATTGAACACAATATCGATAGTTTCCCGGAGGAAGTTCTCCCGTTAGTGTTTCATATTCCTGAGCATCATTATGAAGGTATTTCTTTGACGTGGTCCACAATGTTGACCTGGTGAATTGCGTCACTCCGGGTTCCAGGGTAACGGCTTCAGAAGTCAGGCGCACTACTTCTTTTGTATTACTGGTTATAACTGCATCGAAATAACCGCGAATGGGTTTATCGTTTGTGATGGACACCGTCATGCTCCAAACGTCTTCCGATCTAAATCCAAACGAATTGGTTGGTTGGGTAAATAAACTTACCTGAGCGAAAAGCGCGATGGGCACAAAAAGGCTGGTCAGAATGGTTAAAAACAGCTTTTTCATTTTGTTAAGGTTTGATCTAATTCGGTGTAAAACTAGAACGATGTTTTAGGGTTTCCAAATTTCAGCAACCGCTTCAAACCAGATTAAAAACGGGCATATTTCTCGTTTTCTGGAATTCAAATTGTGCTTTTTTCAGTATCAACCGCAAAGGGTTTCCTCAGCAAATACAGGGGATCACAAACTTTAGAGATAGTTCTCAAAAACGGGCCAAACAATGGCCTAAATACGACAGCGACTCCGTTGACTGTGGGCTAAAAAAGGCACACGCAAAAACCTAAATATCAATGCATTAAATCGGAGGGAGATTTATCGCATGCGTTCGGAGAAAGCACCGGAGTTGCACGTTCTCCAACCTTTGTTTTTATCTTTTTCACGCAATTAGTCTATTAAAAACCGGAACGAGAAATGTTCACCGTCTCCATCTAAATGCCCAATATAACTTCCCGCAATTAATTGATTAACCTGAACGATCAAAGAGCCGTTTTCCATCGATTCCGGACTTAGTTCCTGAACGAGTACAACCCGACCCTTCACGTCATAAAACGTTAGCTTAAAATCAGAATCAATAGAATGGTTCAAATCGATACGAATCTCATCCGAAGCAGGGTTTGGATGTATGAATTTTTCCGATAAGTTTCTTCTTTGGATCGAAGAGATATTGCTCAAAACAATTCTTCTAAGCAAGTTGGTGTTATTTTCTGAAACGAACAGTGTGTCACCTGTTTTCGTTACTGCGATTCCATCCGGGTTTGTGAATTGAGCCTCCTCCAATTTCCCATTAATCGTACCCTGCTGACCGGTTCCTGTAAGAATTTGGAAACTACCCAACGTATCGACCTGGTAAATTTTATGATGGCCCGTGGCGGTCACATACAACTTTCCATTTGCATAGGTCATAAAGCCAATAGGCACGTCTGGGATTGTGGTGAGGGAATCTTTTTGTCCGTCTGGCCCAATCCGATAGATAATGCCATCCTTGAGATTTGCGGAATAGAGGTTTTCCAACTCGTCTTTTGCAAGACCCACTGGCTGATTTAAACCGGTAATTAAGGTAGAAATCGTACCGTTGGGTTCCACCTTCGATATAGTTCCATTTCCATAGTTCGTCACGTATAAATTGCTATCAGAGTCAAACACCAGATCAGATGGTTGAAACAGACCCGATACGAAACGAGTGACGTTTCCTGATTCATCCACCTTACTTATTTCACCGCTCGTAAACTCTGCAACGTATAACACCTCATCGGGTCCAAAAACCATTCCTGCTGGTTGACTTAAACCAGAAGCAAATGGTCCGGCTGTACCATTGGTTGTGATCCTGCTGACCCTACTGCCGTTAAAACCTGTCCCAAACAGATCTGACGCATATACATCTCCATTGGGGTGTACAACTAGTCCATTGTTTATGCGTGGGTCGGGGCCAGCAGCTGTTTCCACTTTTTGAGCTTTGGAACCAAACGCTACAATTACAAGAAGCAGGAATAAACTATATCTAAGGTTGTTGCATCGCATGCTGGCAAGGTAATTAATTACAGAGAGTTCCAAAAGGAGTCATTGTGGTTTCAAAAACGGTTCATCCAAAACGCAATTACTCAGCCAAACAACTGTTTCGAAGTGCAGAAGTTCTACCTAACCGTAGGTTCTTGTTGTATTTCAAATCCAAGTTTCACCTATTCTGGTTCTAATCCAGTGGTCTTCACCAACACCAGTACGGGCATTACCAGCCACGAAGTAAAGAATGAGACCGAAAAATTCGTAAAAGAAGTTACGTTTACCAACTAAACTCAAACCACTAGTTCAAAAAAAGGAGCGTTTGTTAACGCTCCTTTTTGTTTATTCGAAAGAGTGACTTTTATTCGATTGAGAACCTTCTAAAAGTTTGTTTCTGTCCGTCTGTGGCCATAAGTACATATACACCAGCAGGCAATGTTTCAAGTTGAATGGATGCATCACTCACGTGAGAGGACCAGGTTATTTGAGCCACTTGTTCTCCAATTGCATTGTAAATCTCGACCTTTTGCGCCCATTCGGCTCCCCGGAGATAAAAATTACCCTTGTTTGGGTTCGGAACTATTTGAATTGTACTTGAAAAAAACAGCTCGTTTATGCTCACCAGGTCATCGATCGTAATAACCGTAGAAGAAATACCCGAACACCCATTGTCTTCCATTACTTCAACCGAGTAATCTCCATTCTTTTTGGGTGTAAATGACCGTTCGGTTGCTCCATCGATTGGGTTATTGTTCCATTGCCATTGATAAGAAGTATAAAACCCGGTTTCCAATGTCTCCCCGTTCTGAAGAATTGGCGGGTCAGGTCGCTCAAATGCATAAATCGTAATCTCACTCTCATCTGTACATCCATCTTTTTCGCCAGTAACGGTGTACGTTGTAGTTTCTTTCAACTTCACTATAACTGAAGAACTTGTACCCAAACCATTATCCCAGGTATAAGCATGTGCTCCACTCGCTGATAAAATAACGCTACCCGAATCACACACTGCCGAGTCGCTTGCCTGAACAATCACATCCGGAGAAGGTTTTACTTCAACCGTAACATCGGCCTCCGAAGAACAATTATTTTGAATTCCCTTAACCGAATATGTAGTTGTTATCTCCGGGGTTACCAATACATGGGAGGAATCACCTGCGTTATTATTCCAGGAATACATTGTTGCTCCTGACGCACTTAACGGAACCTGTTGTCCTTCACAAACTATTGTATCTCCTCGAACCACCAGAATGGGCAAGGGATTTACCGTTATCAAAACAGAATCAACCGCCGAGCAGGTTTTTGAAGTTCCGGTTACCTTGTACATGGTTGTCGTGGTTGGAACTACCCGTATTGAATCGGTAACACCCACACCGTTCCACCAGGAGTATGCATCCGCCCCAGTAGCAGATATCCAGGTACCTTGTCCTTCGCATATGGTATCCTGCCCAATTGCTACTACCACCGGTGTGGTATCTACCTGAATCCTAACCTGATCGTTTGATGAACAACCGTTGCTAGTTCCGGTAACCGTATAAACCGTGGTGCTCATGGGTGTTACCTTGATGGTGGCCTTATCTGCATTTACAATATCCCAACTATACGTTTGTGCGCCTGAGGCCGATAGACTTGCTGTATCGCCTGTACAAATGGTATCTGCGCCTACAGCTGCAACCGTAGGGTAATCGTATACTTTTACAGTCAAAACCTCGCTTGTATCACGATACTGGGCGTTGTACACCACACACGAATACTGGCCTGAATCAGTAGGCGTAACCGAGTCGAGCTG
Organism: Bacteroidia bacterium; assembly: GCA_017640445.1. Lineage (GTDB taxonomy): Bacteria > Bacteroidota > Bacteroidia > NS11-12g > UBA9320 > UBA987. The sequence continues at coordinate 16,577 of JAEPQQ010000032.1, forward strand.
CAACGACAATGAGGTCTGACCTGACAACGGAACTCCATTCTTTAACCAGGCGTATTTGCCTGTTTTACCGGTTACCGTCACATTGATCCGAACGGTATCGCCCGTACACAAACGGGTGTTGCCTTGTATGGTGTCAATGGCCACGAAAAATGGGTCTGTACCGCCATATTCAAATGCCCCGGCGTCGCTCAGCGAGTCGCGTACAAAGCCTCGTTGATCGTAGGTCAATGAGTCCTTCCCACCAAGGTTAATGGCATCACTTTTGGAAGACAGGGAATATGTTTTCGTATACCCGCCGTGATTTGCAAATGCATCCAGCTGAGGATCACGCGTATTGATGTCATTAGACTTAGTAAAATAGGATGAAAAGGAGCTCCCTTTCACAATATTACCCCCACCCGAAAGTGGCACTTCTGACCCCGCCCGGCTAAATGCGTTTGAGATAAACTTGTCGTACGTAAAAATGTTATTGGTGAAAAGCGCAGCCCCCTTGTTCAGGTAAACGTCACCTGTATTGTTCACGAACGTGTTGTTGGTTACATAATTGGAGCTGGTGTTATCGTAATAAATGGCCCGGTTACCGCTGTTACGAAACGTAGAGTTCACAATTAGGTTGTTCGAACCAGACGGGTTGTTCAAATAAATGTGATTCGTTTTACTCGCATCGAACAGGCTGTTCATCACCTCTACCTGCCCCACGTTCTTGGTCCATATACCAACGCCTTTACTCTCGGCAAACCTCGAATTAGCAACCTTAACGTACTTGACATCCCTAAAGAAAGCGGCAGACACATGATTTCCGGTTGAAACAGAATTGCTATCAATCCTTACCTTGTCTAAAATAACACGCCCCTGTCCGTCGGTACGCGCATCAACACAAAGTGCTCCAATCTCACGCGAAGAATTAGAGGAGATGGTTGTATTGGAAACCTTCAGGTAGTTCTTGAGGTAAACATAAATACAACCGCCGTAGAGGTTGGTATACGTCCCTCCGGATGATGTATTCGAACGAAACGATGAGTTTCGAATCTCCACGGAGTCTACTTCATCCAGAAATACGGCATTACCCTGATTCAGGTGGTAGTTACGAAAATCGCTTGAACTAATTCTATTACTTTTAAAGTGGCAGTTATCCATGATCATTTCACTGCCATCAAAATACAAGGCTCCTCCTTGCGCAATGGACCAATTAGGCCGGTAACCGCAGCAACCTCCTCCTCGGGCCGAGTTTGATGTAAACGAGGAATTCGACAGACTCAACTTTGGTGATCGCACGTACATTGCGCCTCCATATCCTTCAGCATCCGAACCTGTTCCTCCCCAGTTAACTGACGAAGCATTGTTCTTACTAAAAACACAATTGTCTATTTCAACCCCACTGGAAGACGATGCATATACCGCTCCACCATAAACACGTGGACGGCCATCTCCATAAATGCTGTTGTTTTCAAATGAAGTCCCCTTAATGAATACACTTTTAGAAGAAGGCACATATACACCAGGACCATATCCGTTTTCGTTTGTGCACCCGTTTATAGCACAATCCAATATTGTGAGAGAATCCGAACTAGCGTAAAAATACACGCCATACGGTTCCGCATTTTCAAGTGTGAGTCCCTTTATTGTAACATCTCCACCTGTAATATTGAAGATGGTATAATTTCCCCCTCCATTAACAGTAATGCTGTCTTTGTGCCCACCGTCAATATAGATTCCCGAATTAAAATTGATGGACCCATTGGTAAGTGTTATGGTGCCGGAAACGGTAAACCGAACCGTATCCCCTGACGTACACAGGCCAATTGCGTCTCTAAGCGTGCCTTTTCCTGAATCAAACAGATTGGTTACCGTGCGCACAACTTGTGCCTGAGACGAAGTAGAAACCAAGATAAAAACGGCCAGCAGCGTCCAAAACGATTTTTTCATGTGACAATTTTAAGTTGGACAAAGTAACACATTTCACAGGATTTGAGGAGGGACTATGCCTTCGAACACCTCGCTACATGTTCATTTGATTAACCACTTCGAGCATTTTTGATAGCTGCGTCCCACGCTTCTGCTTATGGTTTTCCCAAGGGTCTAACATAAGAGGGTTCAGTTCGCGTTTTATTGCTGAGGTCGTGACCTTTTGTATATCACCATCGATACGGCCTTCCAATACAAACTGTGCAAAACCGACAGCAATTATCAGATTATCAGTACTCAACACATCGTCGAAACCAACCGTTTTAAGCAGTTCTTCAATTCCAGTTGAATCGTCAATGTTGTGGTCAAAAGATTGGGTTCCCCATTCTTCAATAATTTCTTCAAGGAACACCATTGAAGGCTCACCACTGTTGGATCCATGCCATTCCTCAAACATCATGAGAGCATCGGCCCCATCATCACTGCCAAAAGGTGATGACTCCTCGATCGGACTCCAATAAAACGCCTCCTTCATGAGCTCTTTAGCGTTAATATGGGTATTCTCCGGATATTCAATTGAATCGTTCATAGTGGTTGTTATTTGGCCATATCCCCGGCTGAGGATACCGAGTAAAAAGAGGGTTAAAATTATACGCATGTTCCCATTAGTAACAGGCCCAACCAAAGGCAAGCTGGTTCTTATCATCGACACTTTGACTTAAGTGTCCTATACCTGAATCTCCAAACATATAGGGCAGATTGATTTCAGAATCGAGCTGAAAAAGCACGTTCATGCGATTACTAGAATACCGATCATCCGGATACTCAGGCCCCTGCACCCAGTACGGCCATCCGAGAAGCTTGTCTCCATCTACTGTTTGGCATTTTTCTCGTTGATCCAATAGTTCCAACACCTCATCTTCGAACTCCAGTTCGATACCCAGGTCATCGTATTCATCATACATCGGATAGTCGTCTTCGGTCTTCCAGGCAACCACCTTATTTTCATCAAACACCTCTTGCATTCTGGGTTCTACAATGGCAGAGTCTCCTTCTGGTATTACTATGCGGCATACTGCTCCTTTTGAAAATGGCAAGTAGGCTTCCAAATCTACTTCGCAATGGGGTTCTTCATTGGTGCAATAGAAAAGTTGAACAAGGCCCTTGCCTTTGTTCACTGGTAGATATTCCTGATTTAATTGAAGAAACAACTGCATATGGTTCGAGCAGTTTGGGCACACTGGCCAATCTTCCTTGTTTCTTAAATAGGGATATCCACCAAATTTTGAATCCGCTGAGAACTGCGATGGCACCGACTTGGTAACCGGAATATGCGCTATCCGTTTATGTTCTTGCAGCACCTGAATTGCTTTGGCATAAGCTTCCTCCAATTGGGCTGTTGACGGGGTTTGTGCTGGCTCACTGGATGAAGAACTTCCACTCGAGCCGAAGAGGCGTTTCCAAATACTCATGATACATTGATTCTGTTATGTTCTGAGCAAATATACTTGGAAGGAAATAATGTGCAACCTGAGCCAATCGCCGGTTCTGATACACTAAAAGCTATTTCACCTAATCTGTAACCACTGCCGGCTCAATGGGTGTATCGCTTTTCACCACTACAAAGCAAGAGGTTGCATAAAAAGCCCCTGCATTGCCTGAAGTAGTACCCCCATCACCGGTCCAATCCTGATAATCGTATTCAAACTTGAAACTCTCACCGGCTTTAGGGCTTTCCAATGTATTAACACGTACCGGAACCGCCATACCCGGGCACCAACCAGCTCGATCCGGTCTCCAGTTTCCACGTTGATCCTTAACCGGGTTTGCGCCACAACCAAGTGGCCCCATATAATGGTCAAAGGCAACCGCATCATCCAGTTTTATTTGGTGGGTTCTGTAGCACCACTCTGCACATGGTCTTCCATCCGGGTCAGTTGGTGTAGCGTGACCCCAACCCGAGATGATGGTGCGTAATGAAGTTTCTTTGGCGTTGGAAGGAATGCTTATGGTTTTATCCAAATCATTTGTATGGGCCTTTCCATAGGGAACTCCAGACGTTGACCATTGATCGTACATCAACACATCTGAAACAGCGTAGTACTGGTAATCAGGTTTGCCAGTTGTAACCTCAAAATTGAGGGTCAGATCCCAGCCATCAGCACCCCAGGTCTCGATTCGGGCCCGCAATTCAACGGTTCCGTGCAACAGCGACTTAAAATCGGTTACATCGATCTCAAACCCTTTCTCTACTGCCGAGTTATCAATGCCATAAGGTGTAATGTAGCGGCCAATTTCGTACCATTTACCACTCTCCTGATCTTTGACCTTAATGTTGGCATAAACGTCCCATATGTTACACCCTCCTGTCGGACAATCAAGGATAACAAACATCTTAATAGTATCTATGTTCTTTTCGGTAGGGTGTAGTTCAAATGTTTTCTCAACGGTTTGCGACAAACCATTACCAAATGCAAGATGCTCTTTCTCAAAGGTTTTGTATTCGATTGTTTCCACCTTGACCACTTCTGGTTCGGTAGGCGTTTGGGTTGTTTCGTCATCCTTACAAGCTTGCACTGTTCCTACCAGGATCAACGCCAAACCAATCATTCTTAAAACCTTCTTTCTCATGATTTCAAAGGTACAATGAAACCTGTTACGACCTGTGACTCGCTCTAATTCTTACACAGATTTCACGGTTAGTTGCCTCACCCACCTTGGATTTCCCGTTGGCTTGGCGTTTCTTTGATCACCTCGATTAGAATGAGAATTATTGCACTTGCATGTATAGTGACCTTTGGTCTTTGGGGGTGTTCAAAGCAGGAACGTCTTCCTGATGATTCGCCAAATTATACGCTTCCTAACAAAAACCTCATTGAATTAAAGGGTGGTTTACTTGCTTCGCGATACTCGTCGCTTGATGACCTAAAGAAAGACGTGCATATTGAGTACTTCAATCCGTCAGATACCAGTTCTCCAGGCACTTCAAAGGTTCAACTCAAACATTCGTGCAACGGCAAGCAGGTAATGAGCATTCTAAAAGCTGGAATTAGTCAGGATGACATTACCGCTGCGCGTGACGGCGGCTATGCTGGCCAAATTGCTCTTCTATTTAAAACTCCGTACGGCATTGCTAATCGCAAAAAGTTAGAAAAGATATACTCCATGGCCCGTTGGTGGCCAAAGTTGTTTGGAGAAGGTGATGTTGCGTTCTATAACCTTGCCAAAGCATCGGTAGAGCATATAATCTATACCGACCTGGCGTTTACGAATACCAAAGACACACTGGACAAAGGTTACATCAACACGTTTAACCACATTACGGCACAAGCCCTTATTACCGCTTGTTTTAATGAAGAGTTGGCCGACTATCTTGCCGACTTACACGAACTACACAACATGAAAGAGCTTACCCATGGCCATTTCACGCAGGACCAATTAACCGACCCCAACACCAATCCGGTTGACAACTACATTGACATGATTAACAATGAATGGGGACAAGAACTTGGGAAGGCTTTAAAACAGAAATACGGTTTGTCTGAACATACCCAATGGACCAAACCCTTGTTGACAGATGTATTGAACGACATTCAAGCATTCTATAGCCATAGCTTCGGAATTGGCTTCGAACCATTCCGCTCCTCCGACCTTCTTGTGGTACGCTTTACTCATAAACTAAACTGTATTCTGAACGACGAAGAGATTGATATGTCTTACCTCTATTAGTTCTTACGCTCCAGATGAAACACTTTCTTCCCTTCGGTAGGTACTAGTTCATATCCCGCTGTGATTGCCTCTCTGCCCTGAACCGACCATTCGTTTATGGCATCCATCCAATCGGTGTTAACTTCGGCATTGGTCAGATCAACACCATCCATAATGCAATGTTCGAACGTAGATTCACGCAACAGGCAATTCGACAGATTGGCGTTGGTTAAATTAGTTTTGATCAATTGAGAATCAAAGAACGCGGCTTCCTCACAATCTGCACCAATAAAGATAGCGTTGTGCACCTTGGCCCACTTGATCAACGTTCGATGAAGTACCGCATTGCGAAACTTGCTTCCTGAAACGTCGGATTGGTTCAGATCGGCATCACTCAAATGCGCCCCTGTTAAATTGGACCAACGGAGGTCACATCGCTTCATATCTGCGCCGTTCAGCTTAGCCCGACTCATATCCACTCCCCACAATGTGGCTCCTCTCAGGTCGGCATGTATTAACACCACACCCGCCATCTTTGCATTCTTCAAATTTGCACCGTGAAGGTCTACGCCCCGAAGGTCATTCCCCTCCAGATGTGCATTGCGCAGGTCGGCATAGGCAAAAGATGCCTTGTCGTTTAACCGTGCCATGGAGGATGAATCAATTCCAAGGTTGATCAGCTGGAGCAGTAACTGTCCCCTTTCAGGACTTAGCTTACCATTAGAAATGCTGTCCACTTCAATTGGATTGTACGGCTTAAATGAAGAAGATAGCGCCGCAATTCGGGAGATAATCGCATCGCTTAAGGAATCCTGCCCCGACATTTCTTCCTGTACATCTCTCAACAAACCAGCCACCAACTCATATCGTCCACGGGTACGGACCGACTCAAGCAACTCTGCCTGATCAATCTTCAATTCGTTCTTAATCTCTTCCTGACGGTCCAACCACTGTCTGTCGTTCTGCCGTTGTAAGCCAACCAACAGCGATATGGTAAACACTAAAAGAAGGATGGTAACAACAAAAAGTAGATTATTTGACTTACCCTGGTTTGGTTGAGACTGAAAAATTCGTTTCAAAACGGCATAGTCGCGTTTCCAAAGAACAATGAGTAAAAAGGGAAGAGATACCACCGCCAGCGCAATGGCAAAACCAACCCAAAACATATGGGATTCCCCAAAATAGGGTAACCGCAAATATCCAATAGCCCAACCTATTGATACCCAAAGGATAGCAACCAAACAACGAAGCGCAAATCGTTTCACGGAGTAAATATAGCATTCTAAATTTGTTCGCGACTAACCAGCACCTGGCTGTCCGTTTTAAGTCACTAAGATGACAATTCCATATCTTGGCTCCGGTTTTAAACTGAATGTTTGTATCGTTGTAACCACCACAATTAATAGCGCGTAAATTATGATTCGACTGGCTCTATTCCTGCCCTGCCTTTTGGCCATTCTCCTCACCTGTTCCTGTAACTCCATGCCTGACAACCAAACGGAACAACAAGAGCAGTTTTACCCGACATCGAAACCGTGCACCCGATGGTGGTGGTTTGCTACTGAAATTACGCAAGAAGACGTGGTATACCAGCTCGACTGGGCCAAGAAAAACAACTTTGGCGGTGTTGAGATTGCCTGGGTGTACCCGTTATATCGCTACCAGAGCATGTACGCACGGAAATACAACCGACACTACCCAAAAGACACCACCGCACAGAAATGGCTGAGCCCGGAATGGTCCGACATTGTAGCATTTACTAAACAATACTGCGACTCGATTGGTCTGGCATGCGACTTTACATTCGGAAGTGCATGGCCCGTGGCGGGAAGTAATATTGACGAAGAGCACACATCAAAAATTTACGGTGATACGGGCTTCCGCCAATTGTTAACCTTTGCTTGGACCTGGCCAGACACCCAGCTAGTTATCAACCACCTTGACAGTAACGCGTTTAACCTATTCGCTAAACCTGTTGGCTCTGCGCTCGGCAAAGCTTTGAAGGGTTCTAAATCTGCTTTCTTTACCGACTCATGGGAAATCAAATTGAATGCGACCAACAAGATCTGGACACCTGGCTTTGAACAAAGCTTCCAGAAAGAATTTGGCTACGACATTATCCCATACATGGATGAAGGTATCGACTCATTTCCAGATGTCCGGTACGACTATATGCTACACCTCGATCGGTACGTTACTGATGGGTTTTACAAGCCTTATGTAAAAAAGTGCAAGGAGTTAAACGCCTGGTCGAGGGTGCAGTGCCTGGCCTCTCCTACCGATGTAATGACCACTTACGGCCTGGTAGATATTCCTGAAACGGAAGCGATGCTCAACAACCCAAACTATTCGAGAATAGTAAGTTCTGCAGCCTGTTTGGCCTCTAAACCCATGGTTTCGAGTGAAACATTTACCTGTATGTATGGGTTTCCGGCAACCTATCTGCGTGAGGAACAAACCGCCGACTTGAAAATGGTGGCAGATGCACTGTTTGCCCAGGGAGCCAATCAACATTTTTACCATGGCATGCCGTACAATCCGAAAGGAGTTGACAGCATCGACTTTTTTGCAACTACCTACTTTGGTCCGGGTGGAAGTCTTGAAGAAGAGCTTCCTGCTTTTAACTCGTACATGGAAAAGGTATCGGGTATCATGCAAAAAGGAAAGACATACAGCGATGTTGCCGTTTATATTCCATACGAAGACGGCGTAATGCAAGGTGCTTACCCGCCTGAACGACAACGCGTTTGGGTTTGGGGAGAATACGAGATGCGTTACATCGACCCTGCTGACGAGGTAATGGGCCACCATCCCTTGTGGATCAATCGGCATTATCTCACGGAAGCACAATATGCAGATGGCAAACTCCATATTGGAGATGCTTCGTTCTCTAGCCTGTATATCGATGTGAACTTTATGGATATACGTGCCCTGAAACGTATTCATCAACTGGCAACATCAGGCTTGCCTGTTTGCCTTAAACGCGATCCTTTACAACCGGGGAAGAACAAATCGGAGGAATATCAAGCCATACTAAAGAAGCTACATGCTCTTGAAAACGTATCATCCGATTTTGGCAAAATAGTGAAGCACGAGGCCCTAATATCAGGTGACAGCATACCTGCCTACTGGTGCCGCACCGACAACCAGGGCAACCACTATGTGTTCCTGGCTCAATGGCCTGCCAAAGACCTTTTATATCCGGTGTATTCGGGTCAATCCATTATGAAATCTTCCACCTTTACGCCTCTCCAATTTTCGATTAACGGTAAACGCACGGAAACCACCATTGAGTTTAAACCGTATCAATCGGTTATGCTCAAGTTTGATGCACAAGGCAATATGGAGCTCCTGGACATCGAATTCATCCCCAAAGACCCCATTGTTCGCCCAAGAGAAAAGCAACGGATGTATTTCTAATTATTTATCTTTCAACCTTTCTTTTTTCCAAATACCCAACTCAAATGGCCTGCAAATGAACAAATACACTCTTTGGTCAACCACGGTAGCCCTCGCAGGCTTTCTCTTTGGTTTCGACACAATTGTAATCTCGGGAGCCGACGAAACACTTCAAAAACTATGGCAATCTGACGACACCTTTCATGGCTTTGTGGTAATGGGAATGGCTCTGTGGGGTACGGTTATTGGGGCCATCGGTGGAGGTATTCCCACCAACCGATTTGGCAGAAAAAACACACTTATTGCCATCGGCATCCTTTTCCTGATATCGGCACTGGGCTCGGCGTTGGCCAGTGATGCCTATACCTTTGCTTTCTTTCGATTTATTGGAGGATTGGGTGTAGGTGCTTCAACCATAGCCGCACCGGCTTATATTTCGGAAATATCTCCCTCTAACAAAAGAGGTCAACTTGTAGCCAGGTATCAGTTCAGCATCGTTCTGGGTATTGTGGTAGCGTTTTTGTCGAATTACTTACTCAGCAACATGGGAACGGACGCCTGGAGATGGATGATGGGCGTTGAGGCTCTTCCGGCCCTCATTTATTGCCTGCTTGTTGTTGGAGTGCCTGCCAGCCCCAGATGGTTGCTAACGCAAGGACGTGAAGAAGAGGCAGCGGAGGTGTTACATCGGCTCAATCCCAGCTCCGATGTGCAATTGTTGTTATCAGACTTCAAGTCTCAACCAGGCAATAATCACGAAACAATCTTCTCTCGTAAGTATGCTAAACCCCTTGCCTTGGTGTTCTTTATCGCCTTCTTTAATCAATTCTCTGGCATAAACGCCTTGTTATACTATGGTCCACGTATCTTTAAAGAAGCCGGTCTTGAGACAAGTTCGGCGCTCCTGAGCAGCGTGGGCATTGGCGCCGTAAACCTGATTTTTACTTTGATTGGAATGAGCCTCATCGACCGTATGGGTCGAAAATTTCTAATGCGCATAGGATCCTGGGGCTACATCGTATCGCTGAGCCTGGTTTCTGCTTCCTTTTTTCTGAACTGGGGCGGTATAACGGTACCTATATTGTTGTTTATGTTTATCGCTTCACATGCCATTGGCCAGGGAGCAGTTATATGGGTGTTTATTGCTGAGTTGTTTCCAACCCACTTGCGAGCCTCGGGACAAGCTTTCGGCTCGTCGGTTCACTGGGTACTGGCAGCCTTAATTCCTTCCTTCATACCACTGCTTTTTACTTCGATTGGCGCAGGCTCTGTTTTTGCCCTGTTTGCAGCTATGATGATATTGCAATTGATTTGGGTTCGGATGAGAATGCCAGAAACCAAAGGTGCGTCTCTTGAAGAATTGAGCAAAGAACTGGCAAGTTAATACAAGACAATATGGAAATTCTGGGATTAGATGTTGGGGGTTCGGGTATAAAAGGTGCCATCGTAGATATTACTACCGGAGAACTACGTTCAGAACGGTATCGACTTCCTACGCCTTCATCAGCCACACCCGACGCAATGGCTGAAACGGTTAAGGCTATTGTTAACCATTTTCATTGGACAAAACCGGTTGGTTGTTGTTTCCCTACCGTGGTAAAAAAAGGAAGGTGTTACACCTTTGGTAACCTTGATCCCTCGTGGGTAGGAGTGCAGGTTGATGAGTTACTGTCTCGTACCTGTAATACTACTTTTCACGTAGGCAACGACGCAGACCTTGCAGGTATTGCCGAAATGCAAATGGGGGCAGGAAGAGGTAAGCAAGGAAAGGTAGTTATGGTTACCATTGGAACCGGAATTGGAACCGGGTTCTTTAACAATGGCGATCTTGTTCCGAATATTGAGTTGGGTAGGATATTTCACACAGACGGCCGCCCTATTGAATTTTACGCCGCCGATTCAGCAAGAAAAAAAGAAAACCTCTCCCTCAAGGAATGGGCCAAACGGTTTGACTTTTTCCTACATCATGTGAATCGCATTTTCTCGCCTGACCATCTCATTATTGGCGGCGGACTCAGTAAGAAGTTTGACAAATTCCACCCACGACTCACGGTGGAAATCCCCATGGAAGTGGCGGAGTTTAAAAACAACGCAGGCATTATAGGTGCTGCTCTATATGCCAACAATAAAACACCGCATGCTTCACAATAACTGCCTCACCAAAAAGTAAAAGGGTCGGTACCCCACATGGATACCGACCCTTTCAAATAGTGTCATTCTTTATTTTTGAAGCCCTTGAACTTCTGACTGTAGCTGGTTTATTAATTCCGACTGTTGTTGAAGCAGTACTTCCATTCGGTTTAACTTCTTCTGTTGATCGTCAATCATTTGCTGTTGTTCCTGAACACTTTTAACTAGAGGCACCACAAATGCCGCGTATCGTATGGCGTACGGGTCATTCGCATCGCGAGGTTTATCCACTCCACTGAAATCGTAGTTAACATCTTTGGCTGCTTGTTCTACTTCCTGTGCAATAAAGCCGGTGTATACAATTTTGGCCTGTTGCTCTGTACTTTCGTTTACCGTGTCCGTTGCATTAAGGAACTTGTTCAGTTTATGAATGTCGATCTGGTACGTAACCGGACGAAGTTTCTGAATGAAATCCAGACCACTAACATTTTCCTTTACGTTGTGTTTAAACCGGCCGTCGCTGTAAGTTCCCCAACTCACTTGACCTTCTATAGAGCTTACGCCCGTGTTACCAATAAAAACACCATTACTTGAAGTGATGCGGGCTCCGTTCCCCAGAGCTGTACTGTTTAGGTAACCCGTACTGTTGTTTGGCTCGGCGTCAAACCCTACCAACGTGCACGAAGTGAGTGTTCCTCCTGTTTGAGATCCAGCACCGTGTCCGATTGCTACGTTAAAACTTCCAGTGGTTACGTCGTTCAAGGTGTACGAACCAATGGCTACGTTATTAGCCCCGCTAGAAACATCCTCCATGGTTTCGTATCCAATTCCATTGTTGTGGTCTCCGGTAGTCATGCCTACCATAGCCCGATAACCCATTGCGTTGTTGTATTCTCCCCCATTACTCGTGGTTAAAGCATATGAACCCACGGCCGTATTGAAGGATGAGGTGGCTTCATTTTTAAGTGCCTGATATCCCATTGCTGTATTGTCACCCTGATCGGTGTTTTTATTGAGACTTTCGTACCCAACAGCCGTGTTTCGAAGCCCGGAAGTGTTTTCCTGAAGCGACTTAAACCCTACCGCAGAGTTCAGATATCCTGATGTATTCTTATTCAGTGCGAGATAACCTAAGCCTGTGTTGGAGTAACCGCTTGTATTGGTATAAAGTGCTCGATGACCCAGGGCGGTATTGGTGTGACCTGTACCATTGGAGTTCAGGGTCTGGTGACCGATGGCCGTGTTGTAAATTCCCGATCCGTTGTTCTCCAGAGCTCCAAAACCAACTGCTGTTAAACTTCCAGCCACATCATCCCCGTTTAAGGCGTATGCACCAATGGCTACACTGTATGAACCCGATGTGTTCGATTCCATTGCTCTATATCCCTTTACGGTATTATAACTTCCTGTTGTATTGGAATAAAGTGCTCGCGATCCGGCAACGGTGCTCCCGTCTCCCGTAGTATTTAAAAACATGGCACCTGCCCCAACCACGGTATTCGAGTCACCCGATGAGTTTACATGCAACGCATTGTTACCCAGTGCCACGTTGTTTTTACCAGTGGTATTGTTCCGCATTGCTTGATAACCGGTGGCCGTGTTTCTGTTACCAGTGGTGTTGGCGTACATCGATTGATACCCTACTCCGGTATTGTAATTCGCTGTATTCGATTCCAGGGCCTCCATACCTACTGCTACGTTACTACCGCCAGATTGGTTGTTTCGTAAAGCCTGAAACCCGATTGCAACGTTACGTGTACCAACGGTGGTAGCATACATGGCGTGATCGCCCATTGCCACGTTTTGATAACCTGCAGTGGAATGACTCATGGCATTATTACCCATGGCTGTATTGGAGAAACCGGCACCGTTGCTTCTCAGTGCATTGGCACCGTTTGCTGTATTCTTGTTTCCCGTAGTATTGGAGTAGAGCGCCTCATACCCGGAAGAGGTATTCGAATCTCCGGTTGTTGTAAAACCCAGGGCATAACGTCCAACAGCGGTATTAGCATTTCCTGTTGTATTTAAAATCAGGGCTCCAGATCCTACTGCCGTATTGTAGTCCCCTTCGGTGTTACTATACAAGGTGTGACTACCCGAGCCGGTGTTATGCTGACCCGTTGTGTTTGCGCGTAACGATCCGTAACCTGTAGCTGTATTTTCTGTTCCTGTGGTGTTGTAATAAAGAGTTCCGTGGCCTATAGCCGAATTGTTTGATCCCGTTGTGTTGGATTCCATTGCCTGAAAGCCCAAGGCTGTATTGCTTAAACCTGTTGTATTGGTTTCCAACGCCTGATAACCAACTGCCGTGTTTTCCCTACCCGTAGAGTTGGATTGGAGTGCCTGACTACCAAACCCGGTATTATAGTTTTCTTTACCGGAGTTACTTACTCCTGCACTGTCGCCAACATATATACTGGTAGAATCCACAATTCCGTCATGCAAATCGTTGATTCCCAACGATATAGCCCCACCCGAAGTTAAGAAAACCGTATCGTTCGAAAGGCTTAAACTTTGTAACTCGTTGGTACTATCCTGATCGATGAGAAACACATCACCACCTCCATCGCTTAGGTAAAGTGTGTCGTTGCTAACGCTTATTGACTGAAATTCGTTTGTACTATCCTGGTCCACCAGATACACCGAACCACCTGATAGGCTCAGATACAAGGTATCGTTGCTCTTACTAATCATTTGAAGCTCATTGGTTGTGTCGCGGTCGGGCAAGTAGATTTTACCTCCGTTATCGGACAGTTTAAGACTATCTCCATCCCACTCAAATTTTTGTCTGAACAAATGCCAGGAGTTGTGGTAGTAAACCAAATTCGAATCGGTAACATCATACACAATAAGACCATTTGGTGGGTCTGTAATACTCAGTATTTGTGTCTGGGTCAATCTGGGAAGTAACAGTCCTTTTGTTGTACTTTCCAATTCCAGCAAGCTGGCATCATCAATAACCGATGGATTATCTCCAATTTTTACCTGCCCGGTTGAGCTAAGTGCGAAGGCCACACCGAGTATGGTGAGCAACATCTGTTTTACAATCGTCTTCATTCTACTATTCAATTAGTTAAAGTTCACATACCACTTTCAGGTGAACTAATCGAATGCGAGAATCGGAAGGATGAAGAATATAGTAATATGAAATATGGTGAACTACTCCATTTTGTAAGTCAACGGAATATTTAAATGGGTAAAGATTTTGGCGAATTGATGATTTAACCTCATTGTTTGGCGCGTTTGGACCGATAGCGCATCGTATCCTTGGCAAGTTCTTTGTCGGTTGGGTTAAACCCTTTTAGGAGGGCCGCAAAACTGCGATCCTCAGGGGCATTTTCCGCGACAATCTTGTAAGCCAGATCTTTGAATTCTTCGCGATCTCCATCCTTAGCATACAGGGTTTTCAACAAGTGTACAAAGTCTGCTTGCATGGATTGACCATGACCTTGGATTTCCTTTTTATAAACGAAGCCTACCTGCGACTTAAGTTCTTTCTCATCCTTAAATTCTGCAAAGTAGTACGTAAGGCAATTGAAGGCATCGTGTTTGTTGCGCCAACCTTCAAGCAATAGTTCTTGTCCCTTATCAAACTCACTCATTTTCGATTTACTGAGCTTCGCCGCTTTGACGTATTGATTTCCATCTACCAGTTCCTGCCTTCTGAGTTCGAAAAGTTGCATCGCTTCGGCTCGTTGATTTAGCAAAACACGCATATCCCCAGCCTTTTCATACTTCCCAGTCTCTTTGTAGAGCGTTGCTGCTTTGCTATACATACTCCCTTTCTCGTAACACTCAGCCGCTAATTCCTTGCTTTCCTTTGTACCAAATTTAACGTACAAAGCCGCAGCCTCTTTATACAGCTTACCTTTTTCGAGGGTTTGAGCGGCCTGATATTCGCTCTTCAACAACTTCAAATAAACGAATGCTGCCTTTTCATATTTACCTTCTTTAATAAGGGCTTCTGCGGTAAGTTGGTAACGTTGCTGTAGTTGAGCAAACGTGTCATCGTCTAATGTAATGGCTCCTCCTTCAGAGTCGTATCCGATTCCATCGCCAAACAGCGATAAACGCTCCCAGATCTTACCAAACTTATAGGCTGCCCAACCCGATCCACCTCCTCTGCCCGAACCTCGGGTATCAAGTGGCATGGCATATTTTAAAGCATTTTCCGGATCAGATTCCAGCATATCCAGAAGTTTGTTTAATTCGCTAATGTTCCGTTGTTCGAGGTCTTCATAATCCTCAAAAAGGGTATCTACGGTACGTTCGGTTCCTTTGAAAAATGGCGCTAACCCTTTCTGTAACCACTTGAGTCCTCTTCTCTTCTCCACCACCAGTTCACTTGGTTTTTTCTCACCATTTGACTTGAAAAAGAGCCTATAAAACTGGAGTTTAACTCGTTCCCATAGGTTTAACTTACCCTTTTCCGATTTCTGTTGTTTTGGAAACAGGTTTTTCTCCAAATTTTCCAGAACATCCTTCTCATCCTGAGGGACAACGAAGAAACTGTGTATCTCTGAAGAAGGAAGGTAACCATCTCTCGGAGTAATGGTTGTTTGTATCTCATTTGGAGGCAATTCAAGCAATTCCGATACATCAATTTCCTCCTCCAGTTCAAAAAGCCCGATGCCTGGATGGTACAGGTGTAGGCCCGAACCGAACATGTGCTCCAACTCATTGTCAGAGAGTATCGGGTATTCTCGTGAGTTTAATGGAAGAATCAATTGTTTGGTTCTTTGATAACATCGCTCGTGAAGGTGATCGATTTGCGGGTCAATACGTTGTGAAGTAAGCACCAGGCACCCCCAAATGGAATTGGGTGTTTCGTCCGGAAGTCCATAGAGCTTACACGTATTGAGGTTTAGTTTCAAGCGAGACAGCTCTATCAACCACTCCTTAACGGAAGAACCTCGTAACAGTATGCCACAAGCTTGCTTGTTTCGATCGATATGTTGAACCAGTTTAAGACGCATAGTTAACTATATGATCTATAAACTTTGCAATATATTCCCGATGGAAGTCTGCGGGTGGTATTTGGGTTTGTTCGGGCAATCCTGCCGTAATGGTGTCATAGCTAATTCGAAAATTGGTCTTCTCAAATTCTTTAATGAGTTTCTCTGCATCCCAAAGGCTCATCAGTGGTAGTTGGGACGATTCGTTTAGTTTTTTGAATTCATCCTTGTTGAGCTCACCGGTGATATTATAAATCCGTCTTAAACGATAGTCCAACTCCCAGTTATCGTTGTTATCCAGCCCCTCAATTGATATTCTTACTTTGGGTGCGATGTGGAAGTATCTGTCACCCGCAAATCGAGTTTGCGTAGCTACGCCCAAATCGTGGTTCAAAACAGAAGGAATATAAATCTCTGGCAAGTCTGACATAGCGCTTATCAGTGTTATCATTCCATCGGCATTGAACAACACCGCACTTCCATCATGGAACTCATAACGGTAGTCGCCACGATACTCTGCCACTATAAGGCTGTCTTTGCTCAGCGCTTCCGTAATGCGCATAGAAGAATCGTACAACACCAATGGGTGGTTATTCAAACAAAGTCGGCTTTCTGCATCAATGTGAATGCTCTTAATTTTCTTGAGCACACTTCCGGATATGTAGCGACCCAAGTTCAAATCAGCTTCGTTGGTCGCTTTGGGTCGCTCTCCTTTTACCTCGGTAATTTTGCCATCAAGACCAATTTCCCAGTGTTTGTCAACCCCGTCGTAGTAAAAGTTATTACCTTCAAATCTAAACGTACGGGAGATGTCCTTATCCCATCGGTTAAACTTCGACCGGATCACGGCCTTTGTTTGGATGTCGATCAATCTGATCTCCCGATTTTCACGAGTAAACAACAGTACAATGAGGTCTTCCGACACATTGGAGCCTACGGTCAAGTACCGTTGTTTTTTAGGCAATCCGGTAGCAATTCTTTCCAGACCGTAAACATCGGAGAACTCGGCCTGCCGGCCAGCTCCCAACCTATACTGTGGTGTAAATGATCTAAACAAGGTCCCCTCCCTAGAGAGGTAGTATTGATAATTGTCCCTTACCGCACAAAGTTTGAGCGCTTCGTTAGGCTTAAACAAAAGAGGCATCGTGTCGTTTTCGACTCTTCGTGGTGGTTCTACCACTTTCTTCTCCCACAGTTGGTTTAAAGGGAGTTTAAGTTGTTGAGTTATTTTTTGCCTGCCCTTGTTTACCGCCTTAACCGTTATTTCACCATCGACCGATGTTTGGATAATGGCATTAATTTTTGAACTACAAGATTGTATTGCCTGGTTCCAGTCGGTATGATGTTCTGCTTCCTTGCACGAAACAAGAATAACCTCAGAGGCTCGTTTTACCTCTTCGCTTTCCATTGCTTTTTTTAAGCCGGCTCCAGCGTGAAGCACCGCATCTACATGGGCAATGGCATCGACAAGGCCATCCATCGATTCGACATCAAATTCCGTATAATCACTGCCAATTGCCCATAGTTTTGTACCCGATTTGTGTTTTGGGTTAGTGGCATTGGCCAAGGCCAGGGCATAGCCAATTGTCTTTGGTATTCCCCAATTTCTAATACTTACATCAATCAAAAAAAGGCGTTCCTCTTCGTTCTCCTGGGGTGGCGTTTCTTTTCGCAGATAGAGGGCCTCGTTGTTTGCTAACCTCGACATCAGCCGAAGATCGTCATAGGCAAACTCTGAGGTAAGTAGCTTGTCGAAACTGCCCTTATTCGTTACATCAGCATACCCGCCCATAGGTTGTTTGCTGGGCTGCGATGATGGTTTGGGTATGTTTACTACCGCCCAAATTCGATTCACCAATGCTGCAACGTAAAATGTTTTAGCACTCCCAATGAGTAGCTCAATATATGCCTCGCCTGTAGGGTTGGAAGTAGGTAATTCCAGCACAAAATCGTCAGGCACATAAGGAAGTTTCGTCAGATAGTCCATCAGGCTTTTTTCTGAAGGGAATCGACGGCTCAAACGGCGTATGCACTCAAAATCTTCTCTCATTTCTGTGAGATCTGCCGGACTGTTATGCCCATCTGATTCTACGCGTAAACCACCTTCTTCGTATAGCCGAATTATTTTGAATCCATCCTTTACCCCATGCCGTTTCCTACTTGCCTCAAACAGTCCTCTAACAACATGTACACGGCGTTCCCCTTCATGGTAATGGTTAGGTAAACCCGCCAACATGCTCAGAAAACCATGTACGTCTGGCGTGAAATCATATGCCGTAATGTCTCCTATTCTTTTTATCGCTGCTTGTCCATTTTCACTGGTAGCTACCCACATCATCAACCCAGCACCAAACGGTGGAATACCGTTCACATTGCACTGTTTCAAAATGTTCAGAAAAAATCGATCGTACGCAATTGTAGGTCCACCCGGAATGATTAAAACCAGCTCATAGTCTTCCTCATCCCTTGACCAAAAATAGCCCTGTTTTACGCCAAAATAAGATGTTGCCCGATCTTTCATATGGCGGCCATTGTGCGGTTAAATGAAGAACGACTCAATGGTCTGAAATTCACAATTGGAAACAGCTTATGACTTCCATCCTCTTCAATAAAGACGTTGTGCGTGTGTGCAGGGTCATGGGAGTTTCTAATAAAAGGTGCTAAGACCGGCACTTCCAGATCGAAACCTTCCTGAATAAATAGGGTTCCATTGTGCCAGAACGTTTTGCCAGTCAGTGGTAAAACCGGACTCCCAATGAGAATTGCCATCCGGTTTAAGACGGTCCAAACGATTGGGGTTAACCGAATGCCAGGTGCATCAAACACGTAGGCCTCCAGTGATTCAAGTGATACCATTTGTGCTTTGGATTTTTGAACCGATGAAGTGCGAACCAGAGTTGGTTTCAAGGTTTCAGACAAGCCAAAGTAGTTAGGGTTATATCTGGGCCTGGTTATCGGTAAGATTTGCTTCATCTCGCTCCACGAAACTTTGGGGAGTTCCAGCGCAGGCAATAACGCCTCTGGTTCAAAGAGGTGCTTCCCGTTCGACGTATATCGCTTTACTCCGGTAAGCGACCTAATGGCAGGGCTATCCATCAGGTTTGGATTTTGCCCTTTTATCCAGATACAATCTGCGGCATGCCCAACCTCGAGTCCTGGCCAATGCCTAATCTCAGCCAATTCGTTCAGGCATTGTTCGGGAACCGATACGTAGTAGGTTATGCCGTTTGCAGAATTGACTTCCATAATTCATCTATTTGACCCTGCAACTCACCTTTGTGCAGGTCACTTTGCACCCAATTACTCTGGCTCTGTAAAAACCGAAGTTTGTCCTTTATTATGTTGCGCTGATCAAAACCCAGGTCTTCCTTGTTCCATTCTTCTGCCAGTTGTTTAACCTGTTGGGCAATACTCTCCGCGTTAGGCGCCTCATTTGACCGAGCCTGAGGGTGTGCACCATCCTCTTCTCCTTTTTCTACAAATTTGTTCACTATACCGGTTAGAACTTCAATCTGTTCTTCGGCGTCCCAGATGTATCGTAGTACCCAGAGGTCTGAAAGGCTGGCCGTATTCCTACCGGAAATGTAGGCACTGGCGGCAATCAGATTTTGCACCTTTACGGCTCTTCGATCTGAAACACTTACTCCTGCATTTCGCAGGCTGTGTACCAGATTGACATATTCTTGTTGAATACCGGAAATATCTACCTGTCTGCATTCCTGTTGCAAGGTTTTAATCTCATCTGCCGTTATCTCAGGTCGCTTCGCACCTTCTTTGTTTTCAAGCCTCCAACCGGCATTCAGTACCTGACCCAAGAGGTCTGTATCAACATAATCGCATCGAACTCGGATAAGAAAACGATCGAGTAGTGCCCCGAGAGCTTCATCTTCAGGCATCATATTACTCGCTCCAACGAACATGAGTGCTGGCAGTTTTAACAATTCACGGCCCCGTCTGAAGACCTTTTCATTGAGCGCCATTAACAAGCTGTTGAGTATGGCGCTATTTGCGTTAAATATCTCATCCAGAAATATAAGCGACGCCTCTGGCATCATGCCATCGGTATTCGTAACCAAATCTCCTTCCTTAAGCTTACGGATGTCGAAAGGACCAAATATCTCGTTGGGCTCCGTAAAACGGGTTAGCAAATATTCAAAGTTCTTGCCATCGGCAACTGAAGCTGAAAGTTCTCTCACAATTGCGCTCTTTGCGGTTCCCGGAGGGCCCAGCAAAAAGGCATTTTCCCTGGCAAGCATACAGATACCAAGGAGGTCGATTACCTCATTCTTTCCCACAAACGTGGTCTTAACATGGTTTAATACGTTATTTAATTTTTCGAGTGTCGTCATGTTCTATAGTTGTGTCAGAGCCGGCCAAAAGTGTTGTTTGTACATTCCCATATTAGCCTTTACATAACTGATACAAGCGGGATGGTTTGCCAGCACTTCATTTTTATATTCAATTATCCGATCTACATACAGTTGTCGCAAGGTATCCGATTTAAAGAAGATATCGAAATTCAGTTCACCTACCTCTTTTATCTGTTTGATGTAGGAATAATGCCACACCATAAGGTGCCGGTGAAGCACTTCCAGGAGCGGGTCATCCGAATCGATGGAGCGCAGGTGGAACATCATAGAGGGTAAGTAACGAAGGCAGATATCCGCAGAAAGTGCGGCTTCCGGTGTTATGGTAGCCTGATAGGCCGGAAAGATTTTGGGCAAGTCTTGTACCTCCGCTTCCCTAAACAGGATAAGTTGTGCCGCGCGATACATTGTTCTGGCGGCCCAAATTGCCGCATTCGGATCGAAAACAGGTGGCTCGAACGGGAAGCCCGACTTTTCTCTGTTATACGTTTCCTCAAGCAGTGCAACCACACTGGTTTCTTCCTCTTTTGAAAAAGTAAGATTTGGGGAATGCAACTGTACATTACCCGTTTCGAGTAAGTCAGATAGCATTTGGTAAAACAGGTTATCGTTCACTGTTGTAGTTCGTTTGGGTTTCAGGCCAAATTTAAGACTTATACCGAGATAAGTAAACAATTAGGAGCCGAAGCCGTTTCTTCATGGTACAGTGTCACGTAACACCCTGGTATTGCGTGTTTTTGAATTATTGAAACTGAATGATCATACTTCAGGCAACGGGACAATTCTATCACGAGTTTCATGCAGATGCGTGGATCCAGCAACCCTGGAACACCTTTAGCTCATTGGTCTTTTTTGTTCCAGTTATCTATTGGCTATGGCAACTCCGGGGGCAATATCGGCAATACCCCGTTCTTGTGGGGATCTTACCCTTGTTATTTCTCAATGGATTAGGCTCAACGCTGTTTCATGCCAATAGTGGCGGAGTGGTATTTGTGATGCTTGACGTGCTCCCTCCTTTGTTAATGCTTATTACGCTCACGGCGTACCTCTGGAAGCTAAACCTCAATTCCTGGTTATATGGCATGCTCATCGTTGTGCTGTTTCTTGGGGTTAATGCACTTAACATGTATTGGCATTCACGGATTGAAAACGTATCCAGGGGCGTCAATGTGTTTTACTTCATTAATGGACTAATGGTACTAACACCTATGATTCTGAGCCTTCAAAGGCATTCGTGGAAAGGGTGGAACCATATTGCCCTGGCTCTGATTTTTATTAGCCTGGCTTTGGTCTTTAGAAGTCTTGACTATCCTACTCCGAATCCATTCCCTACCCTTATGCCCCAGGGCACACATTTTCTGTGGCATATTTCCAGTGCTCTTGCGGTGTTCCCCTTAGGTCGATATTTGATTCTGTTGCAAAACATCCAGCACAAAAAAACGGGCAGTTGTTGAACTGCCCGTTTTGGTATGTATTTGTTTTAATTGTTAGTCCTTAATCACCTTGAAGCTTTCACCTGTATCAAT
>JAEPQQ010000033.1:0-322 GCA_017640445.1 Bacteroidia bacterium
GAAAACGTGTACCACCTTGAACAAAGATTCGACGTGGTTTTTGATACCGTTGGCAAGCTTCAATTTAAAACCGCAAGAAAGATTCTCAAACCCAAGGGTGTTTTTCTTACACCTGTTTTATCTCTTCCGAGCCTCGTTCAAATGATTGTGACGTCCATCACTGGAGGAAAAAGGCTAAAATTTGAAGCAACCGGAATGCGGAAACCAGCTGTTCGACGCCGAGACCTTATTGAGATTCGAGACCTGTTGGCCAACGGTAAGATAAAAACAGTGATTGACCGAACTTATTCCTTCGACCAAATTAAAGAGGCCGCCCAATATG